>NZ_JBGUAX010000012.1 GCF_041821065.1 Egicoccus sp. AB-alg2
CCTCGTTGTTCCCGCGACGACGCGCCGCGGCGAGGGCGGCGCCGCACCCATCCGAGGCGAGGTTGGACGGGCAGCACCCCGCACCGTCGGCGCCGCCGGCCCAGCCGGGCGGCGGGTTCCGCTACGTCCCCGAACCGCCGGCCGGCGGCGGCGGACGCTTCCTCCTCGACGCGCTGCGCCGCCGGCGGGGCGGTCGCGTCCTGCTCTCCACGCTGACCGTGACGCTGTTCGTGGCCGGTGCCGGACTCTTCGCCTACCCGCTGCTGACCGACCTCTACGCCGACCGCGTGGTCCAGCAGCAACTCGCCGGCGAGTTCGAGCGCCTCGAGGCCGCCGACTGGCAGCCGGCGGCCAGCGCTGGCTCGCCGCTGACACGCATCCTGATCCCCGACCTCGACGTCGACACGATCGTCGTCGCCGGCACCACCCCGGCGGCGCTGCGCGCCGGCGCCGGTCACTACCCCGACACGCCGCTGCCCGGCGCCGTCGGCAACGTCGGTATCGCCGGCCATCGCACCACCTACGGGCGGCCCTTCAACCGGATCGACGAACTGGCCGTCGGCGACGAGATCTGGCTGCTGACCCCGGCGGGGGACCACCGCTACGTCGTGACCGCCCCACCCGACGACGGCGACTGCCAGCCCCTGGCGGATGGCGCGGGCTGCCTCACGCATCCCTACGACTGGAGCGTGGTCGCGCCCAGCGACCAGGCACTGCTGACGCTGACCACCTGTCACCCCAAGGGCTCGGCGGCCCAGCGGCTGGTCGTGCGCGCCGAACTCGCCGACTCCCATCCCGCCGGTACCCGCGCACCCGCGACGCCCGAGCAGGACGACGCGCCGGCCGGCGTGTGACGACCATCGAGATCGCCGTGACCCGACGTCTGCTGCGCGCGCTGCCGCCCGCCGTGCTGCTGCTCCTCGCGCTGCCGGTCGCGGCCGGTGCGGCGGGCGCCGCGCTCCGCGCCCCCGCGGACGGCGTGGTCACCGGCGCCGGCGACCTGGTCGTGCGCGTCACCACCGACCGGATGGAGGTCCTCGAGCACATCGAGGTTTCGCTGCGGCGCGGCGACGCGGAGGTCACCGACGCCCAGCGACCGGTGCTCTGTGACGGTCGCGAGGCCTGCTCGCAGCGCGAGGCCGACCACGTGCTCGCCTTCGACCCGCGCTCGGGCGCGCCGTTCCTGACCGATACCGCCCGCATCCTGCCCAACGGCTCCTACGTCCTTCGGCTGCACCTCGCCCGGCCGCTGGCCCGAGAACGCGACACCCTCGACCTGCCGATCACCCTGTCCGCGCCACCGAGCGCGCCCGCCGACGTCGTTGGCGACCTCGACGGCGACGAGGTGGTGCTCCGGTGGGCGCCCGCACCCGAGCCCGACGTCACGGGGTACCGGGTGGAGCACGCGCGGAATGGCGACTGGGCGGTGCTCGCCGACCTGCCCGCGGACGCCACCACCCTGGGCGACCGACCTGGTCCCGGCCGGCACGCCTACCGGTTGGTCGCCCTGCGCCCCGACGGACGCGGCGCCACCTACGAGGCCGCCTCCCCCGAGGTGGTCGTCGAGGTGGCGCCGTCCACCGGCGCCGGCCCCGCCCCCGACGACCCGGCCGCGGTCGGCGACGGCGCGAGTCGCGACGGTTCGGGCGGCGACCCGGCTGGCGGCGACGGAGAATCGCAGCCGAACCCCGAGGCCGGCGCCGGCGACGGCACCCACCGCGACGCGGACGGGCGCCCGGACGCACGGCCGCGGGCGACCCCGCCGGACGTGCCCACCGGCAGCGCCGACATCCCGTCGCTCGAAACCGACCCGCGCACCGCGACCTCGGACGGCGCCACGCAGGACGACGACTTCGGCCGCACGCTCGACTACGGCGACCGGTCCGAGGTGGAACCGGACGGCGAGGTGGTGGTCGCCTCGCCGGAGACGCGGGCGGCCCGCGGCGGCTGGTCGGGCGGCGGCGACGCCGTGCTGCCGGTCGCGGGCGGGCTGCTGTTCACCGCCGCCGGCCTGCGGTTGTGGCGCTGGACCCGGGCTTCCCGGCAGCCCTGACGCCCACCGCCCCGCCGGCGGACCCCGGCGGAGGTCAATGCGGCCCGGGCGCGGGTGCCCGGGCGAGCAGCAGATCCAGGACCCGCACGGCGCCGATCTTGTCCAACGGGTCGTTGCCGTTTCCGCACTTCGGCGACTGCACGCACGACGGGCAGCCACGCCGGCAGCGGCAGGTCGCGATCGTCTCGCGCGTCCGCGACAGGTGCTCGGGCAGGCGCCGATACGAGCGCTCCGCCAGTCCTGCCCCGCCGGGGTAGCCGTCGTAGACGAACACCGTCGGCCGCCCGGTGTCGGGATGCAGCGCCGTCGAGAGGCCGCCCAGATCCCACCGGTCGCACAGCGCCAGCAACGGCAGCATGCCGATGGCGGCGTGCTCGGCCGCGTGGAGCGAGCCTGGCACGGACCGGAACGGCACGCCGGCCGTCTCCAGGACGTCCTCGGGGATCGCGTACCAGACCGCCACGGTGCGCAGTTCGATCGGTGGCAGGTCCAGCTCCACCCGGTCGAGCACCTCGTCGGAGCCCAGCCGCAGCACGTCGTAGCCGGTCACCTGCGTGGTCACCTCGACCCGGGCGAGGCCGATCTCCACCTCGTCCCAGTGGTCGCCCTCGATCGTCGCGAGCACCCGGACGTCCGTGTCGCTGCGTGGCCGGGTCGTGTGGGCCAGCCGCGGCGCCTCGCTGGCCAGGGCCATCGCGCCGCCCAGATCGAGCTCCTGCACCTCGTACTGGCGGCCCTGGTGGAGGTAGACCGCACCGGTGTGGACCTGCCGGTGCGCGCGCGACTCCTCGACGTCACCGATCAGCGCGCCGGTGTCCACGTCCACGATCCGGACGTTGCGCCCGCCGGCCGAGCGCAGGTCCACCTCGCTGCTGGCGCGCCTGCGGGAGGTCCAGTAGTGCAGGCCGCCCCGCAGGCGCAGCCGGCCCGCCTCGACGTCCGCGGCCAGCAGGTCGGGGGCGCTCTCGCCGAACCAGGCGGCCGCCTCGTCCACGTCCAGCGGGAACTCCTGGCACGCGCAGCGCAGGTGCGGGCCGAGCAGGTAGGGGTTGGCCGGGTCGAGGATGGCGTCCTCGGGCGGGCGGGTCAGCAGCTCGTCGGGGTGGGTGACGAGGTAGTGGTCGAGTGGGTCCTCCTGGGCCACCAGCACCCCGGCGGCCGCGCCACCGGCCCGGCCCGCCCGGCCGAGCCGCTGCCAGAACGACGCGGTCGTCCCCGGCCAGCCCGCCAGGATGACCGCGTCCAGGCCGGCGACGTCGATCCCCAGCTCCAACGCCTCGGTGGCGGCCACGCCGCGCAGCGCGCCGGTGCGGAGGTCGGTCTCCAGCGCCCGGCGTTCCTCGGCGAGGTAGCCGGCCCGGTAGGCGGCCACCTTCTTCGCCAGCGGCTCGCCACCCGCGTCGCTCGCGTCGCCCAATCGCTCGCGGGCGTTGAGTGCGATCACCTCGGCACCCTTGCGGCTGCGGGTGAACACCAGCGTCTGCACGTCCGCCGCCACGAACGAGGCCAGCAGGTCGCCGGTCTCGCCCAGCAGCGACCGGCGCGAATCGCGCTCGCCGTCGTCCGAGCCTGCGGACCCGCCGCGCTCGACGAAGCCGGGCTGCCACAGCCCGATGTCCATCGGCCCCCGGGGCGAGCCGTCGCGGACGATCTCGGCCACCTCGACGCCCGTGAGCGCGGAGGCGTGCTCGGCCGGGTTGCCGACCGTCGCGCTGGTGAGCAGGAACGTCGGGTCGGCGCCGTAGCGTTCCGCGACCCGCCGTAACCGGCGCAGCACCAGTGCGACGTGGCCACCGAAGACGCCGCGTGCGACGTGCGCCTCGTCGACGATCACGTAGGCCAGGCGGTGGACCAGGTCGCGCCAGTAGCGGTGGTTGGGCAGCATCGCGTGGTGCAACAGGTCGGGGTTGGTCAGCAGCCAGTTGGCGGTCCGGCGTACCGCCTCGCGCTCCGGCGGTGGCGTGTCCCCGTCGACGACCGCGGCGCGGACCTGCGGCAGCCGGAACGAGCGCACGGCACGCAGCTGGTCGTGCGCGAGCGCCTTGGTCGGTGCGAGGTAGAGCGCGACGGCGCGGTCGTCGGTCATCAGCCGCTCGATCACCGGCAGCTGGTAGCACAGCGACTTGCCGGAGGCGGTGCCGGTCGCGACGACGAGGTGCTCGCCGGCTCGCGCCCGCCGCCAGGCCTCGGCCTGGTGCACGTACAGGGCGGACACGCCGGCATGCTCGAGGCGGCCGCGCAGGGTCGCGGGCAGCTCGTCGGGCAGCGCCACCGTCACCGCCTGCCGGGCCGGCAGGTGCGCGAGGTGGACCAGTCCCTCCTCGTCGGTGTCGCCGCCCTCGGACGCGCGCTCGCGCACGGCCCCCGACGCCGAGGTGCGCCCGAGCAGCTCCAGCACGTCGCGCGGGTCCGTACGCGTCCTCCTGTCGGGCACGACCTGAGCCGTCGGACGGTACCGCTAGCGTGCGGCCCCCATTCGCCCGGACGCCCGAGGAGGAGGTCACCCGTGCCCTTGCTGCGCGCGGACACGCGTGAGGACCACGGCTGGACGGTGGTGGAGGTGGCCGGGCAGCTCGACGTCGCCACCGCGCCCGAGTTCCGCCAGGTGCTGGTCGAGGCGCAGTACGGCGGTGCGTCGCAGGTCCTGGTCGACGTCGCCGGCATCGAGTTCGTCGACTCGATCGGCCTGGGCGTGCTGGTCGGCGGGCACAAGCGTGCCCGTTCGCACGACGGCCGCTTCGTGCTCGCCCGCCCGTCGGAGCGGATGTCGCAACTGCTGGCGCTGACCGGTCTCGACACCGTTCTGACGGTCGTTGCCGATCCCGCCGAGGTGGTCGGGTCCGGGGGCTAGCATCGGTCCGCCGCGTGGCGGAGCGCGGCGGACGGGCCGCGTTGCGGAACGCGGCGACGCAGGAAGGGCACGGGTGGATCTCGACGAGCGGACGCTGACCAGCGTTGCGGCCTACGACGAGCACGCCGCCGCCTACCAGCAGTCCCTACGCCTCAAGCGGCCGGTCGCCGACGTGCGCCGGTTCGCCGACCGCACCCGTCGCGACGCCCTCGTGCTGGACGCCGGTTGCGGTCCGGCCAACGACCTGCGGCTGCTGCGCGACGCGGGGGTGCACCCGGTCGGCGTCGACCTGGCGATGGGCGCCCTGCGCGAGGCCCGGATGCTGCTGCCCCGTCACCCGCTCGTGCGCGCGCCGTTGCACGCGCTGCCGTTCCGGCGCCGCTCGTTCGGTGGGCTGTGGCTGTCGGGGACGTTCACGCACCTGCCGAGGGCCGCGTGGCGGCCGGTGTTCGCCGACCTGCTGGGGCTGCTCGACCGTGGGCCGGTCTACCTCGCCTGCTACCGCGGCAACGCCGATCTGGAGCGGCTCGAGGATCCCGTGCTGGGCGAGGTGTACGTCTCCGCCGCGGTGGAGACCGAGGTGGAGGCGCTGTTCACCTCCCACGGCCTGCAGGAGGTCACCATCGAGGTCCGCCCGGACCCGATCCACGACCGCCGGCGTCCCTGGGTCGTCGCGCTGGGCACGCTCAACCGCTGAACCGGCGTCCCTCGCCGGACCCGTCGCTGTGCATGCGCTGCAGCAGCGGTCCCGCGGCGACGTGCAGCGGTCGGACGACGAGGTCGGCCCCGGCACGCAGCAACTCGATCTCGCTCGGCTCGTCGTCGGCGGCGACCGCGATGCTGCCCTGGAAGCCGTGGCTGCGGAACGCCCGCACCAGCCCCATGTTGGTGTCGTGGCCGCGGAGCGTGCTGACGACCCACCGGACGCGCTGCATGGGCAGTTGCTCGGGCAGGTCCGGGTCGTCGGCGTCGCCGTAGACGACCGGGATCGACCAGTCGTCGCGGATGCTGCGCGGATCCCAGTCGACGCCCACCACCTCGTCACCACGGCTCTCGAGCTCCGCGCAGACGGTGCGACCGAAGCGTCCCAGCCCGACCACCACGTACTCGGGCTCGACCGCGGCCTCGTCGAGGTCGATGCTGGCGGTCGGCCGTGAGCGCTCGAACACCCGCAGCAGCGGTTCGATCCGGTCGTAGATCCGGTCGGAGCCGTAGATGAGGTAGGTCGAGGCCGTGATGGTGATCAGCCCGACGGCGGTCACCAGCCCGATCACGTCGTTGCCGACGTGGCCCTGCGCCGCGCCGAGTGCGACGAGGATGAGCGAGAACTCGCTGATCTGCGCCACGGTCAGCCCGGCCTTGAACGCGACCTTCTTGCGATAACCGAGCAGGCCCATGATGACGAGCACGATGATGGGGTTGCCCACGAGCACGAACACGCTGAACAGCAGCGCGGCCGGGATCTGCTCGGCGGCGGCGGTCAGCTCGAAGCTGGTCCCGAGCTGGATGAAGAAGAACACCAACAGGAAGTCCCGCAGCGTGGAGAGCCGGCCGCTCAGCGCCTCCCGGTAGGGGGTGGAGGCCAGCGACATCCCGGCGAGGAAGGCGCCGACCTCCGCGCTGAAGCCCAGCAGGTGGGTCAGCGCCGCGAGCGCCACGGCCCAGCTCACGGCGGCCAGCACCAGCAGTTCGGTCTGGCGGGCCAGCACGTGCGTGACCCGCGGCATCACCCACTTGCCGACCGCGGCGACGGCGGCCAGCAGGAGCACGCCGCGCACGGCGATGCCGGCGAACTCGCGGGCCAGGCCGCCTTCGCCCGTGTCGCCGGCGGCGGTGATGGCGATCATCGCCAGCACCACGACGATGTCCTGGACGATCAGGAAGCCCAGCGCGATCCGGCCGTGGAGCTCGTCCAGTTCGCGCTTGTCGGTGAGTAGCTTCACGATGATGATCGTGCTGGAGAACGTGAGCGCCACGGCGATGTAGATCGCCTGCACGGTGGCGAAGCCGAGCAGGACGGCGATCAGGTAGCCGAACGCCGAGGTGAAGATCACCTGGCCGAGACCCGTGGCCAGCGCCACCGGTCCCAGGCGACGAACGAGCCGCACGTCGAGCTTCAGCCCGACCACGAACAGCAGGAGGGCGATGCCGATCTCCGCCAGCAGTTCGATCTCCTCGGTGGCCTCGACCAGGCCGAGCACCTCGGGCCCGACGGCGATGCCGGCCGCGATCAACCCCACCAGCAGCGGCTGACGCAGCACCGTCGCGAGGATGCCGGCGGCCACGCAGACCACCAGGACGGCGGCGACCTGCTCGAAGACGCCCATCGCCTCGGTCATGGCTGCCCCTGGCAGGCGGCGGTCACGGTCGCCTCGTCGACCTCCACGGCGTCGAGGACGCGGTCGGCGAGGTCGCCGTCGGCGGTGCGTGCCTGCTGGGAGACCTCCACCAGGACCAGCGCGTCCCCGGTGTGGCCGTAGAGGCCGTCGGTGCGGATCGTCTGGGCGTCGTCGTCCCGGCCGGCGCCGAAGGTCAGCGTCAGGCGGCGCGCCGCGTCCAGGCCGGGGACGCGCTGCTGCGCCCGGTCCTCCTGCGCCCCGGTGACCACCAGCGGCCCGCGGGGGCTCTGCAGCGTCCCGTCGACCAACTCGTCGACGGTGCCGCCGCAGCCGACGACCACCTGCAGGTTGCGGACGTCGTTCGCGCCGGGCGACCACCGGTGGGAGCCGACCACGTCGGGCGGCACCTCCGTGTCGACCGTCCGCCAGCCGTCGGGAACGGTCAGGGTGACGCCGTCGACGGTGGCCGCGTTCCCGACCATACGCACGTCGTCGCTGTCGTCACCCGCCTCGCGCGCCGCGGAAGCGCCACCGCCGTCGCCCGACGTACAGGCGCCGGCGAGCAGCAGCACGGCCAGCAGCAGCCCGCCACGGGCCGGCGCGGCACGACGGCGGCACGCCGACGGAGGGAGGGGACGACGGGGCATCGCGAGGCGCCTTCTCTTGCTCGGTGCGGCAACGGTAGAGCACCACCCGTTCCGCCTCGACGCCCCGCTCGCCAATGACGCGCCGTTCGCCGACCGGGGCGGCGTGCGCAGATCGCTCGGCGCGGTGCGGGCCCCGGCGTCACCCGGCCCCCCTACGGGGGGCCCGGCATCGCCAGCGGGACGGCTGTCATATGAGAGAGTTGACAGCCGGCGCGAGCGACCGCCACCTTCCCGCCCCGATCGGCCCACCCGGCCGCTTCCGTCTCCCCCGTGGAAAGTCGAGCCAGCACGTGGCAGAGAACCTCGTCATCGTGGAGTCGCCCGCGAAGGCGAAGACCATCGAGCGGTACCTCGGTGACCGCTTCAAGGTCCTCGCCTCGTACGGGCACATCCGCGACCTGCCACGCTCGGACTTCGCCGTGGAGGTCGAGGACGGCGGCGGCTGTCACCTGCGCTACGAGGTGCCGGAGAAGTCGCGCCGGCACGTCAGCGCCCTCAAGCAGGCCGCCAAGCAGGCGAGCACGATCTGGCTGGCCCCCGACCTCGACCGTGAGGGCGAGGCGATCGCCTGGCACATCGCCGAGCTGCTGAACCTCGACGTCGAACAGACCAACCGGGTCACCTTCGACGAGATCACCGAGTCGGCGATCCGCGCCGCCTTCGAGGCGCCGCGGCGGCTGAACACCGCGCTCGTCGACGCCCAGCAGGCCCGCCGCGCCGTCGACCGGATCGTGGGCTACCGCCTGTCGCCGGTGTTGTGGCGCACGGTGGCGTCGGGGATCTCCGCCGGCCGGGTGCAGTCGGTCGCGCTGCGCATGATCGTCGACCGCGAGGACGAGATCCGCGCGTTCGTGCCCGAGGAGTACTGGAGCTTCCCCGGCGCGTTCGCCCGCGACCGGGGCGGTGCCCCGGAGATCCAGGCCAACCTCCACGCCGTGGACGGCCTGCGGCTGTCCACCCCCAAGGACCTCGAGGACAAGTCCGAGGCCCAACGGGCGAGGCTCGTGGTCGTGCGCTCCGAGCCGGAGGCCACCCGCCTGGCCGAGCGCGCCCGCTCCCTCGACTACACCGTCGCCGAGGTGCGCCGCACCGAGGCCCGGCGCAACCCCAAGCCGCCGTTCAAGACCTCCACGCTGCAGGGCGAGGCGTCCAAGTACGGCTTCTCCGCGCGGCAGACCATGGCCGTGGCCCAGCAGCTGTACGAGGGCGTCAACCTCGGCGGCGAGCAGGTCGGGCTCATCACCTACATGCGTACCGACTCGCTCAACCTGTCGGCGCAGGCGCTGGGCGAGATCGGCGGGCTCGTCCGCGAGCGGTTCGGTGAGCGCTACGCGCTGAAGGAGCCGCGCCGCTTCGCCGGCACCGCCAAGGGCGCCCAGGAGGCGCACGAGGCGATCCGGCCGACCTCGGTCAACCGCACGCCGGAGAAGGTGCGCCGCTACCTCTCGGAGGAGCAGGCCCGCCTCTACGAGCTGATCTGGAAGCGCACCGTCGCGACCCAGATGCAGCCGGCCGTGTTCGACCGGGTGTCGGCGGACGTGGTGGGTGTCGAGCGCAGCGACAGCGAGCACGCAACCCGATCCGACGCCCAGGGGGCGGTCACCTTCCGGGTCACCGGCCAGGTGGAGAAGTTCGACGGCTTCCTGCGGGCCTACCGGGCCGTGCGCGACGAGGACGAGGAGGCCGACGAGGTCACCGACCGGCTGCCGCAGCTCGAGCAGGGCCAGCGCCTGCACCTGGCCGAGCTGCTGCCGGAGCAGCACGAGACCTCGCCGCCGCCGCGCTACTCCGAGCGCACGCTCGTGGAGGCGCTCGAGGAGGAGGGCATCGGTCGCCCGTCGACCTACGCGTCGATCATCTCCACGCTCGAGCAGCGCGAGTACGTGCTGAAGGAGTCCCGCCGGTTCTTCCCGACCCCGCTCGGCGAGGTCGTCGTCAGCTTCCTGAAGGCGCATTTCGGCGAGGTGGTCGACATCGGGTTCACCGCCCGCATGGAGGAGACCCTCGACGAGATCGCGACCGGCTCGCAGCCGTGGTGCCGGACCGTGACCCATTTCCTCGACGAGGTCGACGACTGGGTCAAGGAACGCAAGCCGGAGCGCCCACGCCTACCGCTGTACCACCCGGCCGACTGCCCGGTCTGCGGCTCGCCGATGGAACGGGTGTTCTCCGGGAAGTCGAAGCAGTGGTTCGCGTCCTGCAGCCGGTGGCCGGACTGCGAGGGCACGCTGCCGCTCAACGACGACGGCACGGTGGGTGAGCCGGAACCGGAGCCCGAACCCGACGAGGACGTGCGCTGCCCGGAGTGCGGCAAGCCGATGCTGCTGCGCGAGGGCCGCTTCGGCAGGTTCTTCGGCTGCGTCGACTACCCCAAGTGCAAGGGCATCCGGAACCTGCAGCAGCGGCTGATGTACCGCGACACCGACGGGCAGGCCGTGCCGTTCCGCTCGCCGACCGACCCCGACAGCTTCATGGAGCTGCGCACGTCGAGGTACGGCAAGCCGTTCGTGGGCTCGACCGGCTACCCGAAGGACGAGTTCGCGGTGTGGTCGGTGCCGATCGCCACGCCGTGCCCGAAGTGCGGCGCGCCGCTGCGGCCGCCGCCGCGCAACCGCAAGGTGCCGCTGGCGGTGTGCACGAACCCGACCGTCAACCACGTGTTCGAGGTCGACGACTTCGACCAGCCGACCGTGGCGACGTGGACGGTCGTCGAGGGCGTGGAGAAGTACGACCCGGAGCTGGGCGGCACGCCGCTGCACCAGGACGAGCTGCCGGAGCCGATCGCGCTGACCTACACGGGTGAGCAGCCACCGCCCGCCAAGAAGACCGGGCGTAAGAAGACGGCGAAGAAGACCGCGAAGAAGACGGCCGCCAAGAAGGCGACTGGCAAGAAGACCGCCAAGAAGACGGCCAAGAAGTCGACCAGGCGCAAGTCCTGACGATCCCCGAGGGGCTTCACTGACCGCTCCGGGACATCCCTGGTCTTCCGGCCTGCGGTCCGGAGCTGGCCGGGTACCTCGCTAGGGTGAGCGGCATCATGGGTCAGGCCGACGACGGGGCGTCTCCGCCCACCGCACAGGTGACGCCCGGAGGCGCCGCGCCCCGGGTCTATGCCGCGCTGCTGCGCAACAAGGACTTTCGCAACCTCAGCGTCTCCACGTTCGCGTCGGCCCTGGGCGACTGGATCGGTTTCCTCGCCATCCTGGCGCTGACCGAGGACATCCTCGGCCAGACCCGCGCCGCCGCGTTCGCCGTGTCAGCGGTGATGGCGGCGCGCGTGCTGCCCAGCATGCTCCTCGGGCCGGTGGCCGGCGTGTTCGTCGACCGCTGGGACCGCAAGCGCCTGATGATCGCCTGCGACGTGGGCCGCGGCATCGTCATGGCGCTGATCCCGTTCAGCGACGAGATCCTGACCCTGCTGCTCGCGACCCTCGTCATCGAGGTGATGTCGTCGCTGTTCGGGCCGGCGAAGGACGCCGTGTTCCCGACGCTGGTCAAGCGCCACGAACTGGTCGCCGCCAACCAGCTCAACCTGATGCTGACCTACGGCACGCTGCCGCTGGCCGGTGTCCTGTTCGCCAGCATGATCGGGCTGGCCGGACCCCTGTCGGGGACGATCCCGTACCTGGCCGAGCGCGCCGTCGCGCTGCCGATCTGGTTCAACGCGGTGTCGTTCCTCGCCTCGGCACCGCTGATCGCGCGCCTGCGTACCCCACACCCGCGGGGCCGGCTCGGCGACACCGCCGCACCCAGCGCCTGGGTCGAGCTGCGCGAAGGGTTCGTCTTCATCGGCCGGCACCCGGTCATCCGCGCCCTGATCCTCGGCGTCATGGTCGCCTTCGCGGCCGCCGGGGCCGTGATCTCCACCGGCCAGTTCTTCGCCCGGATACTCAACGCCGGCCAGTCCGGCTTCGGCATCCTCGTCGCCGTCGTCGGTGTCGGCCTCGTGGCGGGCCTGGCGGCCAGCTCCGTGCTGTCGGCCCGACTGGCGCCCGAGCGGCTGTTCGCACCCGGGATCGGCGTGGCCGGCGGGGCGCTGATCGTCGCCGCGCTGATGCCGACGCTGACGCTCGCGGCGCTGCCGGCCATGGTGATGGGCGCCGGCGCGGGCGTGTCGTTCATCGTCGGCTACACGATCCTGCAGTCGCGCGCCGACGACCGGATCCGGGGCCGGACGTTCGGGGCGATGAACTCCGGCGTGCGGGCCGCGATCTTCCTCTCGACCACCACGGCGCCGTTCCTGGTCGGCCTGATCGGGCCCGAGCGGCGCGTCGACGGGGTCTACGCGTACGCGGTCGGCGGCATCCGGCTGACACTGGTCGCGGCCGGCACCCTCGCGCTGGTCGGCGCGGTGCTGACCGGGCGGACGTTCCACCGGGCCGTGACGCAGCATCCCGAGCTCGACCGGCCGATCGGGGCGGACCTGCCGCCGCGTCCCGCCTCGCGCGGCCTGTTCGTGGTGTTCGAGGGAGGCGACGGGGCCGGCAAGTCCACGCAGATGCGGCTGCTGCGGGCCGCGGTGGAGCGCGAGGGCCACGACGTGCTGGTGACCCGTGAACCCGGCGGCACGCCGATCGGGGAGCGGGTCCGCGAGATCCTGTTGTCGCGCTCGTCCGAGGGCATGGTCGACCGTGCCGAGGCGCTGCTGTACGCCGCGGCGCGCGCGCAGCACGTCGACGAGGTGATCCGCCCGGCGCTGCAGGAGGGCACCGTCGTGCTGTGCGACCGGTTCGTGGACTCCTCGGTCGTCTACCAGGGTGCCGGCCGCGGCCTCGGTGAAGGCGAGGTGGAACAGCTCAACCGCTGGGCCACCGCCGAGCTCCAGCCCGACCTGGTGGTGCTGCTCGACCTCGACCCCGGCGAAGGACTGCAGCGGGTGGAGGGCGAGCCCGACCGGCTCGAGGCCGCCGGGCTGGACTTCCACCGCACGGTGGCCCGTGCCTACCGCCTGCGGGCGGCCACGGACGCCGCGCGCTACCTGGTCCTGGATGCCACCCGTCCCGTCAACGAACTGCACGCCCAGATCCGCGCGGCCGTCGTCGCCCGCCTGCAGCAGCTGCCGTCGAACGAGGGCGAACGCATCGACGTCAGCGGCGGGCTGGCGGGCGAGACCACGGAGGGTGGTGGATGACCAGCTGGGACGACGTGCTCGGGCAGCCCGCCGCGGTGGCCTCGGTCCGGGCCGCGCTGCGCGCCGACGAGGTCGCCCACGCCTGGCTGCTGGTCGGCCCGCGCGGCGTCGGCCAGCGCGAGATCACCCGCGCGCTGGCGGCGGCACTCAACTGTCCGCAGGCGACCGAGCCCGACGGCGCCTGTGGCGTCTGCTCGACCTGCGAGCGCATCGACCGTGGCACCCACCCGGCCCAGACGGACCTCGAGCCCGAGGGCAGCTTCCACCTCGTCGAGGGCGTGCGTGAGGACTGGATGCCGCTGGCCACCCGCACGCTGACCGAGGGCCGGCGACGGGTGCTGCGCGTGGTGGCGGCCGACCGCATGAACGAGGCCGCACAGAACGCCTTCCTGAAGATCCTCGAGGAACCGCCGCCATCGGTGGTGTGGGTGCTGGACGTGGAGGACGAGGGCGCCCTGCTGGAGACCGTGGTGTCCCGTTGCCGGCGCCTCGACCTCGTGCCGTGGGGGCCTGACGCGATGCTCGTGCTGGCCGAGCGGCTCGGCGTGCCGCCCGAACAGCGCACCGCCCTGGGGCGCGCCGCCCTCGGTTCGCCCGAACGGCTCCGGGACCTGGCCGACCCCGCCGTGGGGCAGGCCCGCTGGAACCACCTCGCCCTGCTCGACCGCCTCGCGACCGGGGGGCCCGGCCAGGTCGTGCCGGCCGCGAAGGAGATCGTGACCTGGGCCAGGTCGCGGATCGCGCCGCTCAAGGAACGCAACCAGGCCGAGCTGGTCCGGCTGGAGGAGGCGTTCGGGGTCGAGGGCAACAAGGGCTGGCCGCCGGGGGTGCGCCAGCGGCTGACGCGCCGGTTCGAGCGGCTCGAGCGGCAGGAGCAGCGCCGGGCGCTCGATCTGTTCCTCGACGACCTCGCCAGCTACCTGCGCGACCTGCTCGCCGCCCAGGCCGGCGCCGGCAGCGAGGTGCTGGTCAACCTCGACCACGAGGCGGCGATCCGCCGCGACGCGCAGCGGCTGCCGGCCTCCGACGTGGTGGCCGCGTTGCACGCCGTCGCCCGCTGCCGCGAGGCACTCGACCGCAACGGCAACGCCGAACTGCAGCTCGAGCGGCTGCTGTTGCAGCTGGCCCTGCCGCTGTTCGCGGCGGCGACCCGCGAGCGGGCCAGCTGACCGGAAACGGGGAGGAGGTGTCGTCATGTCGCAGGCGGTGCACGTCGCCGAGATCGCCCTGGAGCCGGACTCGCTGGCGCCCGAGCAGGTCGTCGCGGGCGATCCGCAGGTGCGGGCCCGGGTGCTGCACACCTCGGCCGACGGCCGGGTCGAACGCGGGGTCTGGGAGATCACGCCAGGCGTCGTGACGGACGTGGAAGCCGACGAGTTGTTCGTCGTGGTCGCCGGCCGGGCCACCATCGAGATCGAGGGTGGCGACACCCTGGAGGTGGGGCCGGGCGACGCGGTGGTGCTCGAGGAGGGGGCACGCACCCGCTGGACCGTGCACGAGACCCTCCGCAAGGTCTACCAGGTCACCGACCACGGCTGACCGGCTCGCCGTCCGCGCGGTCGTGGCTCGTCGCGCCGTCGTTCGGGACCTGTGGCCTGCGCGGATGCGCCGCCCGACCCTGCCGGACCACGCAGCCGCGGGGGAGGCTGCGGGTCGAGCGCGCCCGACCGAGGCGGGCCGGAGGAACCACATCATGAGAGCTGCCGTCGTGCGCGCCTTCGGAGCGCCGCTGGAGATCGAGGAACGTCCGTTGCCGGAGCCCGGCCCGACCCAGGTGCGCGTGCGCCTGGAGGCCTCCGGACTGTGCCACACCGACATCCACGCCTGGCGCGGGGACTGGCCGGTGAAGCCGACGCCGCCGTTCGTGCCCGGCCACGAGGGCGTCGGCATCGTCGACGCGGTCGGGGCCGGCGTGACGCGGGTGGCAGAAGGTGACCGGGTCGCCGTGCCGTGGTTGCACACCGCCTGTGGGACCTGCGAGCACTGCATCACGGGCTGGGAGACGCTGTGCACCTCCCAGCAGAACACCGGGTACTCCGTCGACGGCGGTTACGCGGAGTACAGCCTCGCCGACAGCCGCTACATCGGGATCGTGCCGGAGGGCGTCGACCCGATCGACGCGGCGCCGCTCACGTGCGCCGGCGTCACGACGTACAAGGCCGTGAAGGTGGCTGGCACGCGCTCGTCGGACCTCGTGGCGGTGTTCGGCGTCGGTGGGCTCGGGCACCTCGCGCTGCAGTACGCCCGGATCGCCGGTGGCACGGTCGTGGCCGTGGACCTGCACGACGACAAGCTCGAGATGGCCAAGCAGCTGGGTGCGACCTACACGCTCAACGCCCGCGAGCAGGACGTGGCCGCGGAGATCCAGAAGCTCGGCGGTGCCGACCAGGCCATCGCGACGGCCGTGTCGCCTCGCGCGTTCGAGGCGGCCTTCGCCTCCCTGCGGCGCGGCGGGACGCTGTCCATGGTGGGGCTGCCGGCCGACAACGAGATGTCGCTGCCGATCTTCCAGACGGTGCTGCAGGGCATCACCGTCGTGGGCTCGATCGTCGGGACGCGGGTCGACCTGGCCGAGGTGTTCGAGCTGCACCGGCTCGGGCAGACGCGCGTGATCCGCGAGACACGCCGCCTCGACAGCGTCAACGAGGACTTCGCCGCCGTCGAGGCCGGCGACGTGACGGCCCGGCTCGTCTTCACGTTCTGAGGGGACCGGCGGTGCTGGCGGGGCGTCGGGTCACACGTCGTGCGGACCCGGCTCCCCGCCGGCCAGACGCGACAGGTCGTCGCCGGCCTTGCGCAGCCGTTGCGAGTCGCCGCGGGCGGCGCCGGCGAGCAGACGCTCCACGGGCTTGAAGAGCCGCGAGCGGATGTCCAGGCGCAGGGCGAACGCGACCGCGGTGTAGGCCGCCTCGTCCTGCAGGTCGAGACGTCCCGTGCCGCGCACCGGCCCGTCGACGGTCACGACGTCGAGCCGCTCGCCCGGGGTCGCCGCCGACACCGCCATCTCGATACGCAGCGGCCGTATCGGGGTGCCGAAGGTGAAGCGGGCCGCCTCCGGAGCCTCCGGGGTGCCGGCCAGCATCTCGACCTCGTCGATGGCCGGCCACCACTGCGGCCAGGTCGTGAGATCCGCCACGACGCGCCAGACGTCGTCGCGTGCTGCGGTCGTGCGCCAGGTGCCGCTGAAGTCGATCGCCGCCATCGGCCGGCCTCGTGAGGGGAGCGTGACCGTAGCGGGGGCCGTCGGCCTGCCCGCGTTGGCCGGTCGGGCGGGACGTCCGATAACCTGGGCGGCGCTTCGTGCTGGAGTAGCTCAGTTGGTAGAGCAATCGCCTCGTAAGCGATAGGTCAGGGGTTCAAGTCCCCTCTCCAGCTCCACATCTCTCGTGCGTCTTGCGCCGCTCACGGCCTACTCGCCAGGTCCGATCGTGCCGGTCGGCGCCACCTCGATGTCGGGGCAGTGACGCACGGTCGAGCCGATGACGCACCGGTGCGTCGCTGGGCCGACCGAGCGGCGCCAGCTCGACCAGCCAGGAATGCAGAGCTCCGAGCGCTACCGCGAGGACATCGGGGGCACGTGACGTCGGGTCGTCGCCGTCACGCGGCCAGGGCCGTGGGCGTGGCGACCTGCAGCCAGTCGTCGACGGCGGCGACGTAGTCCGCCGGCGCCTCCAGCATCGGCACGTGGCCGACCGAGGGCAGCACTTCCAGGTCCCAGGTCGGCTGCCGCTTCATGACGTGGTCGATCGCCGTGCGCGAGATGAGCCGGTCGGCATCGCCCCAGACGACGAGCACGGGCATCGCCGCGTCGTCGATGAGCTTCAGCAGGTCACCCGGCGCGAGCATCGAGCGCACCACCGACTCGGCGGCCGCCGTGAAGGCGGCGACCCGCCAGGGCGCGTCGCGTCCCAGGCTGACGTCCTCGAGTCCGACCGCCCTGGCTTCGGGCGTCACGCGGTCCGGATCGGCGTGGATGAAGCGCGCTGCCTCCTGGAAGTACCGTTCGGGTGAGACGGCCGACGACAGCAGGCGCATCGCGAACCGGCCCAGTCCCGGCAGCGCGAACGGGGCGAAGCGTGCCAGCGTCGTCGGCGGGACCCGGTGCAGCGCGGTCGGCGGCGTCGGGAACGCCGGTGCGGCCAGGACCAGCCGGGCGACACGCTCCGGCGCGAGGCCGGCGAGGTGGACCGCGAGCATGCCGCCCATCGAATTGCCGTGGACGACGGCCTCGTCCCAGCCGAGCTCGTCCAGCAGCAGCTGCAGGAACTCGGCGTTGTCCGGGACGCGGACGCGGCCGGGCTCCGTCGGTTCCGTGCGCCCGAAGCCCGGCAGGTCCGGCGCGACCACCGGGCCGTGGGCGGCGAGGTCGCAGATGACCTCGATCCAGTTGGTGGCGCAGCCGCCCAGCCCGTGGATGAGCAGCTGGGGCGTGCCCTGCGGGTCGGCGCCGTCCGTGCGAAGCACGTGAACGCGGACGCCGTCGACGTCGATCCACTCGCTGCGGATGCCGGCCCAGCGGCGGCAACGCTCGCTCCAGTCCTCGTACACACCTCGCTCCTGATGAAGTCAGGCAGCGACGCTACGGAGCGAGGGTCGTCGGCCCGCCCGCCGTTCGAGACCCGACGGTCAGGGTCCTGCACAGGTGGCGGCCGCCCGACCACGACCGGGCGGCAGGGTCCGACTGGTCGGACGGCCGGGACACGCGTCGAGGACGACCCGGTGTGCGGGCCGGGGAGCGTCGTCCGAGAACGTCCCGGCCCCGGTGCGAGCACGCCCGGGGCCCGGGAAGGCGTTGGCTGTCAGCGCGTGGGCGAAGTTGGTGTCACTTGTGCTTGTCGTGGTGCTTCTTCTTGTAGATCACCACGTACGACACGTCGGGGACGTTCTTGCCGTTGCCCACCCGGATGCCGGCGTCACGGACGTACTCGTGCAGGGTGCGCTTGCCGTCCGCCTTCAGCTTGCCGGTGGCATAGGGCCCGGCCTTGACGCAGAAGATGGTGCCCTTCTTCGGCACGTAGTCGTTGAGTTTCTTGCCGTTCTCGATCTTGCCGGGGTGCCCGTGGTGGTCGGGGCAGTGGCGGGCGAAGTCCTTGTCCTTGGTGTCCTTGCCGGTCGCCAACGCGGTGCTGCTGCCGACGGTGGAGCCGAGCAGCCCCAAGGTCAGCAGCATCGCCAGCAGCAGGACCAGTCGCGCTCGCGTCCTCGTCGCGGTCATTCCGTCTCCTCCCCGAATTCGGCTCGCCGTGGCGAGCAGGCGGGCGAACCCCCATGGCGCGCCTCGTCATACGGTGGGAGGGCCGGCCACCGGTGATCCAGTGGCAGCCGTCCCAGGCCATGGCGCAGATACGACGAGGCAGGCCGGGAGACCGGTGTCGGATGACCGCGCCGGCCGTGGCGGCACGCCACGGCCGGGGGGCACCGGTGCTCAGCGCACCACGAGTCGGTCGACGTGCACCACCGTGCCGGTCGCCGCGGCGCGCTTCTTGCCGTCCACGACGATCCGGATCGTGTGCAGCCCGTCGGTCAGCGTCGGTGAGCGCCAGACCGTCGCCCCCGTCGACGCCGAACTGGCGTAGAGGTCGACGGTGCCACGGTTCACACCGTCGACGAAGACCGTCGCCGTACCCGCGTTCGGGCCCTTGGTCCCGTACCAGGTGACGCCGGTGCCGCGGAACTGCATCATCACCTCGGGACGGCCGCCGTTGTCCCCTGACGCCCAGTGGTTGACGGCGAACTCGCCACCGCCGCTGGCGCCCGCGCGGCTCACCCGCGGGTGGCGGTGCACGACCGACGCGTGCGTCTCCTGGAAGAGGGTGGTGCCGACCTTGAACGCGTCCACCTCCACCCACGGAGCGGACGACGCGGAGGGCTTCGTCCCCAGCACCCGCACCTCGAGGCGGTGCTTGGCGTTCGGGAGTCCGCTCTTCGACCACACCGACCGCTGCCACTGTGTCGAGGTGGCGTGGAAGCTGACCGGGGCGCTGTTCTGCTTGACCCCGTCGAGGTAGATGTCGGCGTACCCGCCCGCCGTCGAGCGTCGCCCGAGGACGGTGACGTTCGTGCCGGTGAAGGTGAACGTCAGGCTCGAGTTCTTCGTCCGTGCCGCTGCGTAGCCGCCCCCGCTCGCGCTGCTGTGCGTGTCGCGGTCCCACGTCGCGCGGATGGCGGGCTCGTTCTCCTCGATGGCCAGCTTGGCGCGGGCCGTCCAGGACGTCGCGGCCAGACGGTTGCCGGCGGCGTCGCGGATGCCGTTGGTCAGCGACGCGGTGTAGGACTGGCCCGGCACCAGCGGGCTGGCAGGGGTCAACGCCGCCGTCGTCGGCGAGGTCATCTTGACGCTGGCTGCCAGCGCGGACGTCGCGGTGCCGGCCCGCAGGCTGAAGGTCGTCGTGGTCACCCCGGTGACGGGCTCACTGAACGTCACGGTCAGCGGCCCGCTCAGTGGGAAGGCCGACGTCGGCGCCTTCTGGGTGACCTTCGGTGCCGTGCCGTCCTTCGTGAACGTGCGCACCGAGGAGGTGCCGACCACGTTGCCCCGCGCGTCGAGGGCCTTGACGCGCCAGTGCAGCACTCCGTCCGGGTACTTCTTCGTCGGCGCCCAGCGCGTCATCACCGTCGTCTGCGCGTCGACGAAGGACGTGAAGGACGACGAGGTGCTGACCTCGAACCGGTACTGGGCCACCCCCTCCACGGCGCTCCATGTGAACACCGGGTCGCCGCCGGTCACGGTGAGGCCGTTGGCCGGCGACAACAGCGTCGGCGCCGCGGCCTGCAACGTGAAGGTGCGACCGGCCGACCACGGGCCCGGACGCCCGTCGGCGTCCAGGCGGCGCACCCGCCACGCATAGCCGCCGGAGGGCAGCGCCGTGGTGGACGCCCAGGCCGTCGTCTTCGTGGCCTTGGGGTTGGCGACCAGGTTGGTCGGGGAGAACTGCAGGTCGCTGTTCCTGTAGACCTCGACCTGATACTGCGCCGCGTAGGCCTGCGGCTTCCACGACAGCGACGGCATGCCACGCACGGTGGCGCCGTTGGCCGGGGCCACCGGCGCGACGCGCGGCGACTCCTTGCGGACGAGGCAGGGTTGCTGCCCTGCGGTCCCGGCGTCGCAGTCGCTGAACGTGAGGTCGTTGCCGCTGTTGTCGATGGCCTGCACGCGCCAGTACAGCGGTCCCTCCGGGTAGGTCATCTTCGCCGGCGTGTAGGTGGTCTGGTCGACGACCTGGGCGTCCAGGACGGTCTTGAAGTCGGCCGCCGTCGAGACCTGGATCCGGTACTGCCGGGCCTCCTGTGTCGCGGCACGGGGCGTGCCGGCGTCGGCCCGGTCGCCGTTCGTGTCGAGGAAGCTGCGCCAGTTGAAGGTGACCAGGTCCGGCACCGCCGCGCCGTCGTGCGCGGGCGCCGTCGTCTCGATCGCCGACGAGTGCTTCTGGAACGCGCCCGCCTTGGGATGGACACCGCTGTCGAATCGACCACACGGTGACGTCCCGCCCTGCGTGCACGCGCGTACGAACCAGTAATAGGCCTGTCCGGCCTGGTTGTCCTTGAACGACTCGCGTGGCGTGAGCGTCGTGTAGGTCGTCCAGTACGTGCGGTAGTTGGTCGTGAAGTCGCGGTCCGTCGCGACATAGACCCAGTACCCGCCGGCGTTCGGAACGGCCTCCCACGTCAGCGTCGGCGTGTCACCGATGGTGGTGCAAGCGGTGCCGGGCTCGCACTTCGTGGGTGCCGTGATGGCGACCTGGTCGAAGGGCGTGATGGAAAACGTTCCCTCGGCGCCGGCGCCGAGGAAGCCGTCCTTCGACCAGGCTTCGACGTACCAGAAGTAGTTGCCGGCGGCCAGGGGGGTGGCGGGCGAGGTGAAGGCCGCGTACGGCGTCTTGCCCAGCAGGTGCGCGACGCCCGTGCCAGCACCGCCGTAGAAGACCCGGTACTCGGTCGCACCCGCCACGGGTCGCCATTGCAGTGAGGGCATCCGCTGGCCGGAAGGTTCCACCGGACGCGGTTCCGGCGTCGACCCGGTGGAGGTGGGCTCGGTCAGCGTGAACGTGCGCCACTGGTTCGCCGGAGGCGTCAAACCGCGTTTGCCGTGTGCGTCGAGGGTCTCGACGTACCAGCTGAACGGCCCGTCGCTCATCTTCAGGGTGTTGGTCGGCGTGAACGACGTGGCGAAGGTTTCCACCGTCTGCGCGCTCGTCCCATTGGCCCGCAGGATCGTCACTCGGTACTTGCCGATGTCCGGTACCGGTGCCCACCGAAGCACGGGGGCATGCTCGGTGCTCCCCGTCGCGGGCGCCAGCAAGGCGGCGATCCCCGGTCGATAGATGAACGAGTGCACGTCGCTGTCCGAGAAGTTCGACCACAGGCCGTTGACGGGGCGTGGTGCATCCAGGGCCCGGACCCGCCAGTAATAGCGCGTACCGGGGTTCAGGCCGACGACGGTGCAAGCCGGCTCGGAGCTGATCCTCGGATAGGGCGTGTAAGTCGTGCGGTTCGTGGGGCAGGCGGAGAATGTTCCGGGAGAGAAGTTGACGTCCGTTCCGACCTGCAGTTCGTAGTGGGAGGCGTGGTCGACCGGGGACCACCGGAAGGTCGGCTCCCGGACGTTCCAGTCCTGGTCGGCCGGCGCCAGCAGGGTCGGGCGCGTCTGCCACGAACGGGTGAAGCGGCGCGGTGGCGACCACTCGCCGAAGTTCGGCGTGGACGCGCGCGCATCCAGGGCCCGGACGCGCCAGAAATAGGTGCCGTTGTCCAGCGTGGTCGGCGGCGAGTAGACGGTGCCCGCCAGCTTCGTCTCGTTGATGGTGACGTTGTTGGCCCAGTCACCGTTGGGGCTGACCTGCAGGTGGTAGTGCGCGGCGCCGTCGACGGCCGACCAGCGCAGGATCACGTCGGTCACCTCGGCGTCGTCGAGCGGGCTGACGAGCGTCGGCATGGCCCCCCAAGCGACCCGGAACCGGCGGACCTGCGACCAGGCGCTGTTCACTTTGCTGGTCGCGGACACGGCCTGCACGCGCCAGTAGAAGTCCTGGTCGACGGTGCGTGGCTCGCTGAGCGTGAACGACGTGTTGTCGGTCAGGTACTCCTCGGCACCGATGAAGTCCTCGGCGTCGTCGATCTGGATGCGGTACTGCTTCGCGCCCACCACCGGATCCCAGGCGAACAGCAGCGGATCGCTGGGGAACCGCAGCGTCGCCCCCTGCGCGGGCGAGACCAGCGTCGGCGCCGCACTCCAGGCCCGCTCGAAGCTCGAGGTGGCGAACACGCCCACGACGCTCTTGGCGTCGATGCCGGCGACCCGCCAGTACAGGGTCCCCAGCGGCAGATCCTGCGGCGGCGTGGCGGCGGTGCTCGCGGTCTCGACGCTGTAGACCAGCGCGGTGAAGGTGGCGTTGGTCGCCACCTGCACCCGATAGCGCACCGCCCCCGTCACGGGCTTCCACGCCAGCAGCGGGTTGCTGCCCACGCTCGCGCCCGGCGTCGGTTCGGTGAGCGTCGGGGCCGCAGGCGCGGCCTGCGCGGGCGCGGCGCTCGCCGGCAGCAGACCGAGCACCAGCGCCACCAGCAGTGCGACGGTCACCGGCAGGCGGCGGGCAGGCGAGGACGGGTACGACGAGGACATTCCAGGAAGCTCCCCCGTGGGCGGACTGGTCCGAGCCTGAGAATCCCCTGAACGGCGTGGTGCCGGCCATCGCCAGGATTGATGAAAGACCGCGCCGATCCGCCACCGTCACCGTCCACAAGTTGCCGCGCCGACACGTGCGGGCGGAGCGGCGCCTGCTAGAAACGGCCGGATACACGGGGGAAGGGACGGCGGGTGTGGTGGCAGTGGTTGCGTGGCCGGCGATGGCCCGGTGGCGTCGTCGTCTTCGATCAGCGCGGCCACGTGCTGCTGCGGCTCGGACGCGAGGGCATCGACGGGCGCGGCCAGGACACGCTGACCGGCCTGCCCGGCCGCTGGGCGTTCGAGGAGGCGCTCGACCGTGAGCTGCACCGCATCGACCGGGGCGGCCCGCCCGGCTGCGTCGCGGTCCTCGACCTCGACGAGTTCAAGCTCTTCAACGACCGCTACGGCCACGGGGCCGGTGACCGGCTCCTGAGTACGGTCGGGGCCCGCATCGCCACCAGCCTGCGCACGGCCGACCAGGCGGCACGACTCGGAGGTGACGAGTTCGCCGTCCTGATGCCCGCCACGACGGCGGAGGAGGGGGCCGCCGCCATGCGACGGCTCGTGGCGGAGATCGGGGCCCTGCGTGTGCACGGCGCCCGGCCGGTGACCGTCTCGGTCGGCGTGGCCGAGGTCGGCTCCTCGCGCCGGGGCACGACCGCGACGGTGCTGGGCTTCGCCGACAACGCGCTGTACTACGCCAAGGTCCACCGCCGTGGCGGCGTGGTGATCGCCCGGCCGGGCATGATGCGCGAGTTGCGGGCGGAACGTGACCAGCTGTCCGCGGCGGCACGGCAGGACGCCCGCACGGGTCTGCGCAACCACGCGAGCTTCGAGGAGGACGTCGCCCGCCTCCACGACCAGTCGCGACGGGCTGGCCATCCCTACGGGCTGCTCATGGCCGACATCGACCATTTCCACGAGTACAACCGCGTACACGGCCAACTCGCCGGACACCGCGCCCTGCGCAAGGTCGGGCAGACGCTGACGGCCGCGCTGCCCGGCGCCACGGTGTACCGCTACGGCGGTGAGGAGTTCACGGCGCTGTTGCCGGGGGCGCGCAGCCCCGGCGACGTGGACGCCGCGGGGGCCCGGCTCGTCGAGCGGATCCGCGACCGCGCGCTGCCGCACCGCGGCCGCCCCGCGCCACCGGAGGTGATCACCGTCACCGTCGCCGGCGTGCTGGTCGCGCCGTCGCAGGAGAGCACCGACGACGCCGTCGACCGGGCCGACCGGGCCCTGATCGCCGGCAAGGCCCAGGGGCGCGACCGCTACGTGGCCGCGCCCCCGGACTGAGCAGCACGCTCACCCGGCGCGTCGGGCCGGGCCGCGGGTGGGGCTGAGGTCGCCCGGTCCGCCGTACTGCCCGGCCGGCGTCACGATCGTTCCCGCCTTGCCGGCGAGGATCGCCTCGGCGTCGTCGAGGCGGCCGATGGCGGCCATGTCGCCGGTCACCTCGACGAACCGGCACGCCGCGTCGACCTTCGGGCCCATCGACCCGGCCGGCAGGTCCTCGCGGCGCAGGGCCGCCGGCGTCGCCCGCAGGATCGGCTCCTCGCCTGGCGTGCCGTAGCCGCGGTACACGTGGGGTACGTCGGTGAGGATCAGCAGCACGTCGGCGTCCAGCGCCTCGGCCAGCACGGCGGCGGTGAGGTCCTTGTCGACCACCGCCTCCACGCCCTGCAGTCGGCCGTGCTCGTTGCGGATGACCGGCACGCCGCCGCCGCCGGCGCACACCACCACCGCGTCGCTGTTGAGCAGCAGCCGGATCAGCCGCGTCTCCACGACCCGTTGGGGCCGGGGTGAGCCGATCACCCGGCGCCAGCCGGCACCGTCCTGGCGTACCGTCCAGCCGCGTTCGGTCGCCAGCTGGTGGGCCCGCTGCTCGTCGTAGACCTCGCCGATGAACTTGGTCGGGTTGGCGAAGGCGGGGTCGTCGGCCGACACCAGTGTCTGGTTGATGATGCTGGCGACCTGCCGTCCGGGCAGCTCGTTCTGGAGCGACTGCAACAGCCAGTAGCCGATCATCCCCTGCGTCTGTGCGCCGAGCACGTCGAAGGGGTATGGGGTCGTCAGGCTCGGGTCCGAGGCGCTCTGCAGCGCCAGCACGCCGACCTGCGGGCCGTTGCCGTGGGTGAGCACGAGTTCGTGCTCCTCGGCCAGCGGCGCAAGGGCGCGGACGGCCCGCGCGACGTTGGCGGCCTGGACCGACGCGTCGGGACGCTGCCCGCGCTCGAGCAGGGCGTTGCCTCCCAGGGCGGCGACGATGCGCATGTCAGCGCTCCCCGGGCTCGCGGTCGCCGAGCGTGGCGACCATCACGGCCTTGATCGTGTGCATCCGGTTCTCGGCCTGGTCGAACACGATCGAGTGCGATGACTCGAACACCTCGTCCGTGACCTCCAGCGCCGTCAGTCCCGTGCGCTCGTAGAGCGCCGCGCCGACCGTCGTCTCCCGGTCGTGGAAGGCCGGCAGGCAGTGCAGGAACCTCACCTCGGGGTTGCCGGTGGCGCGGATGGTGTCCATGGAGACCTGGTAGGGACGCAGCAGCGCGATGCGCTCGTCCCAGGTCTCGGCCGGCTCGCCCATCGACACCCACACGTCGGTGTAGAGGAAGTCCGCCCCGGCGACGCCGGCCGCGACGTCCGTGGTGTGGGTGATCCGGGCACCCGTCTCCGCGGCGATCTTGCCGGCCTGCTCGATGATGGCCGGCTCGTTCCAAAGCTCCTCGGGTGCCACCATGCGGACGTCCATGCCCATCATGGCGCCGGCGATCAGCAGCGAGTTCCCGACGTTGTTGCGGGCGTCGCCGAGGTAGGCGAACACGATCTCGCCATCCGGCTTGGCACGGTGCTCCCGCATCGTCAGCATGTCGCACAGCATCTGGGTCGGGTGCCACTCGTCGGTGAGCCCGTTCCAGACCGGGACACCGGCGTACGCGCCCAGCGTCTCCACGTGCTGCTGGGACGAGCCGCGGTACTCGATGCCGTCGTAGTAGCGGCCGAGCACCCGGGCGGTGTCCTTCATCGACTCCTTGTGCCCGATCTGGGACCCGGACGGGTCGAGGTAGGTCACGTGGGCGCCCTGGTCGAAGGCGGCCACCTCGAAGGCGCACCGGGTGCGGGTCGAGGTCTTCTCGAAGATCAGTGCGATGTTGCGGCCGGTCAGGTGCCGGCGCTCGTCACCCGCCCGCTTGGCGGCCTTCAGCTCGGCCGCCAGGTCGAGCAGGTGCTTCCACTCGGCCGGCGTGAAGTCGAGTTCCTTCAGGAAATTGCGCCGGCGCAGGTCGATGGTCATCGGGTCTGCCTTGTTCGCGTCGTGAGCCCGCGGGCTCGTCGAGGGGGTTCAGATGCCGTCGCGCCGGGTCGGGCACGACATGCACCGTGGGCCGCTACGTCCACGGCCGAGTTCGTTGCCGGTGATCGTGATCACCTCGAGGCCGTTGCGGCGCAGGAACGTATTGGTCGTGACGTTGCGTTCGTAGGCGACGACCATGCCCGGGGCCACGGCCAGCACGTTGCACCCGTCGTCCCACTGCTCGCGTTCGGCCGCGTGGACGTCCTGCGTCGCCGTCAGGACCCTGATCCGCTCGAGGCCCATTGCATCGGCGATCGCCTGGTGCATGTCCTCCGCGGGGTGCGGGGTGACCTTCATCTCCTTGTCGTTGTCGCCCGGCTCGATCGTGAACGACGGCAACGAGCCGAGGCCGGCGTACTGGGTGAAGGTCTCCTCGTCGAGCATCGTCATGACCGTGTCGAGGTGCATGAACGCCCGCTTCTCCGGCAGTTGCAACGCGACGATGCGCTTCGCGGCACCGGCGGCGAACAGCGACGCGGCCAGGCGTTCGACCCCTGCGGGGCGGGTGCGCTCGCTCATGCCGACCAGCACGGCGCCGCGGCCGAGCACGAGCAGGTCACCGCCCTCGGTCGTCGCCACGCCGTTGGCCGACCCGGGCGACCAGACGTCGAAACCGGCGTCCGCGAACCGCGGGTGCCAGCGGTAGATCGCCTCGTAGTGGACCGTCTCGCGCATGCGCGCCTTCTTGCGCATCGAGTTGATGGACACCCCGCCGTAGATCCACGCCGAGGTGTCCCGCGTGAACAGGTGGTTGGGCAGGGGCGGCAGCACGAACCCGTCGAGGTCCAGCGCCCGGAAGGCCACCGAGGCGGGCTCCTCCACCCGCTCCAGCAGTTCCCGCTTGGTGATGCCGCCGATGAGGTAGCGGGTCAGCGTCTCCTCGTCCATCGCGTCGAAGGTGTTGCGCAGCGCGTCGACCGCCAGCGGGCCGTGCACGCGCTCGTCGAAGACCGCGTCGAGGATGTGCTTTCTGGCCTCGGGTGCGTGCACGGTCTCGGTGAGCAGGTCGCGGAACAGCAACACCTCGATGCCGAGGTCCCGCAGCGTGTCGGCGAACGCGTCGTGCTCGTGGCGGGCCTTCTTGACCCAGAGCACGTCGTCGAACAGGAACTCGTCCTTGTTCGAGGGGGTGAGCCGCTGCAACTCGAGGTCGGGGCGGTGCAGGATGACCTGCCGGAGCCTGCCGACCTCCGAACCGACGTGGTACGTCATGGCGTGGGTGCTCCTGTGAGGGTCGCAAGCGACGGTCCGCTGCGCCGGGGGCACGGTCCCACGTCGGCCGGCTCACGCGCGCCGGGCGATGGACATGCAAACCGATGTCCGTTGGACCCTCTCCGCCGTGCCCAGCGGCCCTACGGCCCGGGGCGGGCGTCCCCAATGATCGGTGGCGACATCCCTGCCCGTTCGGAGGCCCCCATGAGCACCGCCACCACCCCGACCCCGGCCAGGACGGAACCACCTCCGCCCCCGAAGCGCCTACGTTTCCCGAGCGCGTTCACCGTGCTGTTCGGCGTGACCGTCGCCGTCTGGCTCCTCGCCTTCCTGATCCCCACCGGCCGCTACGCGGTCGACCCCGCCACCGGCGGTCCTGTCCCGGGCAGCTACGAACGCGTCGACGTGGGCCTGTCGTTCACCGACCGCCTCTACGAGCTGTTCATGGCGCCGGTCAACGGCCTGTACGGCGTGCAGAGCAGCGAGACCGGCTACATCGGCGCCTACGAGGCCGGTGAGCTGTTCGGCGCCGCCGGCGTGTTCCTGTTCGTGCTGGCCATCGGCATCTTCATCACGATGACGATGCGCTCGGGCGCGATCGAGGCCGGCATCTCCCGCATCGGCGAGCGCTTCGGCGGCCGGGCCGTGCCCCTCATCGTCGTGCTGATGGTCATCTTCGCCATCGGTGGGACGACCGAGGGCATGGCGGAGGAGACGCTGGGCTTCTACGGGCTGGTGGTGCCCTTGGTGCTCAGCCTGGGCTACGACCGCCTGACGGCCGCCGGCGTCATCATCCTGGGTGCCGGCGTCGGCACGCTGGCCTCGACCGTGAACCCGTTCGCGACCGGTGCGGCCTCGGCCGCGGCCGGCATCTCGATCAGTGACGGCATCGGCCTGCGGGCCCTGATGTTCGTCGTGCTGACGGCGGTCACGATCGCCTACGTCGTCCGCTACGCCCGGCGCGTCGGGGCGGACCCGAGCCGTTCGCTGGTCGGGTTCCGCGAGGAGGACGCCCACGTGGTCGCCTCCGCGGAGAAGATCGAGATGACCCGCCGGCACCGCCTCGTGCTGTGGCTGATGGGCGGAACCTTCGCGATGATGGTCTTCGCGATCGTGCCGTGGGCGCAGATCCTGGTCGGCCCGGAGGCCGACTCCTACACCTGGCAGCTCGACTGGTACTTCCCCGAGCTCGCGGCGCTGTTCCTGGTCATGGCGGTCGTCATCGGGCTCGTCTCCGGATTGGGCGAGAAGGGCATGACCGACACCATCGCGGCCGGTGCCGGTGACTTCATCGCCGCCGGGCTGATCATCGTGCTGGCCCGGGGCGTCACCGTGATCATGAACAACTCGATGATCACCGACACCATCCTCAACACCTTCGAGAGCGCCGTCAGCGGCACCTCCTCGGCGTTGTTCGGGGCCGTCATGTTCGTCGTGAACGTCCCGTTGGCGTTCCTGGTCCCGTCGAGCTCCGGTCACGCCACGCTGGCCATGCCGGTCCTGGCGCCACTGGCCGACTTCGCCGGCGTCGGACGCGAGATCGTGGTCACCGCCTACCAGTCGGCGTCCGGCTGGATGAACCTGTTCACGCCCACCTCGGCGGTCGTGATGGGCGGTCTGGCGCTGGCCGGTGTCGGCTACCACAAGTTCCTGCGGTTCATCGCCCCACTGCTCGGGATCCTGTTCGTCCTGGTCCTGGCCTTCGTGGCGATCGGCGCGGCGATCGGCTGACCCCAGCACCACCGTCGGCGGGCCCGGGCGCAGTCCACGCGTCCGGGCCCACCGACGTCGATGCTCGGCGGCGCGTGTGCGCGGCCGTTGTGCCGGAGCCGGGCGAAGCGGGCACATCCGGCTGCGCCGATCGGACGCTGGTTCGTTCGGGTCAGGGATGAACGGCGAACCTGTCCGGGACATCCGTCATCCACGAGGACATCCGCGCCCGATGTACGCCGCCCGTTACCGCCATCCGTCGCTCCGCCGGGTGTGGACGTTCCCGGCCGGCCTCGTCACCGCGCTGAGCCTGGCGACGGTCCCGCTGGTGGCGCGCCACGCCCGGCCCGCCCTGCTGCTGGCCACGGCTCTCGCCCTCGGCGCCGCCATGACGCTGGTCGCGATCCGGCGCTCGCACGTGGCCGTGGAGCCGAGCGGCCGCCTGGTGGTGTGCAACGGGCTGCGGACCCGCCGGATCGATGCGGCCGAGGTGCTCGACGTCCGCGTCGAGGCGTTCGTCTGCAACACCTGGCGGACCCGCATCCTGTTGGCCGACGGGGTGCGGCTGACCGCATGGGGGCTCGTGTTCCATCCCGGCCCCGACGGGCGGCGCTGGCGGCGGGTGCCCAACAGCCTGCATGCGCTGGTCACCTCGCTGCGACGCCACCTCGTGCTCACCATCTGAGCCCGTCCATCTCCATCCCCGCTGCGGACGAGGCCGGCGCGCTGGCCGGGCGGACGTGCGCCCCCGGGCCGACCGGCGTCGGTGCCCGTGACGTGGGAGCTGGGTGATCGCGAGCGCCGAGGTGGGTAGGTGTCGCCGAGGTGCCCACGGGCCGGGCGGCGCACGGTGGTCACGACCCGGAGGTGACCGCGGTGACGACCATCGCCCTGCCACGCGAACGCCGACGCCCACGCGTCGACGTCCGCGCCGCCCGTGACATCCTGCCCGTCGCGCTAGCCGTGCTGCCGTTCGCGACCGTGCTCGGGGTGGCACTGGGCGCGCTCGCCGTGCCGGCCGGTCCGGCACTGGTGGCCAGCGGGCTGGTGTACGCCGGCTCGGCCCAGCTGGCGGCCATGACTGCACTCGACGAGGGGGTCGTGCTCCTCGGCGCCGTCGGGGTGGCCACGCTGATAAACGCCCGCCTGCTGCTCTACGGTGCGGCGATGGCCGGACGCTTCGCGGGCCAACCGACCTGGTTCCGCTGGCTCGGGCCCCTCGTGCTGGTCGACCAGACCTACGCCACCGCGTCGGCCGGCGCCCCCGACGAGCCGTCGTCGTTCCGGCGCTACTGGCTGACCGCCGGCGCGGTCCTGGGCGTGATCTACCTCACCGGGATCGGCCTCGGGATGGGACTGGGCGCCGTCGTGCCCCCGCACCCCGCCCTGGGGATGGCGGTGCCCTGCACGTTCCTGGCCCTGCTGGCGCCGAAGTTCACGGACCCGCGCGCCCGCCGGGTCGCGTTGGTCGCCGCCGGCGTGGCGGTCGCAGGACGTGCCCTGCCGGCCGGCCTCGGCATCGTGCTGGCGATCATGGTCGGCGTCGCCGCCGCCCCACGTCACGAAAAGGAGACCTCGTGAAGGTCGTCCTGGTCCTGCTGCTGGTCGCCGTGGCGACCTGGATGCTGCGCGTCGCCCTGATCGCGGTCGTGCCCCCCGAACGGCTGCCCGAGTGGGTCCGCACCCGACTCGGCGACGTGGCGCCGGCAGCCTTCGCCGCGATGATCGCCGTGCACCTCGGCAACAGCGCCGCCGTCGCCCCCGCGCCGACCCTGGTGGCCGGGGGCGCCGCCGCGCTGGCCGGCTGGCGCACCCGCAACCCGATCGTCACGGTCACCGTCGGGCTCGCGACGTTCGTGCTCGTCGACCTGCTGGCCGTCGCGACCTGAGGGCGGCCCGGGCCGGACCACCGGACGGCCCGGGTACCACCTCGAATCGCGGTCGCCGGGCGGCTACTGCGAGGGATTGCGCAGCGCCTGGAGCCGGCGCTCCACCTCGAGGTCGTCGCCGAGCTCGTCGAGCTCCGCGAACTGCGCGTCCAGCGAGGACGCCGCGACCTCGTCCATGCCGCGCACCCGCGCCTCCTCACGGCGGATGCGGTCCTCGAAGCGGCCGAGCTCCGTGGTCGGGTCGAGGACCGACACGCTGCGCACCGCTTCCTGCACGCGGCTCTGGGCCTCGGCCATCTTGGCGCGGCTGACCAGCTCGTTGCGCTTCTGGACCAGCTCCTCGCGCTTGCGGCGGATCTTCTCCAGACCGTCCTTCAGCTTGTCGACCATCTCGGTCTGCTGCGCGATCTGCCCGTCGAACGTGTCGGCCTGCTGCTCGAAGGAGATCTGCTTGCGCAGGGCGACCTTCGCCAGCTCTTCGAACCGGTCGGCGTCGGACGAGCCCTCGGTACGCATCTGGTCCGCACGCGCGGCCGCCGCTGCCGCCTTGCGGCCCCACTCCTCGGCAGCCGAGCGGGCTTCGTCGCGGTCCTCCTCGAGCATGCGCAGGTTGCCGATGCTCTGCGCCACGGCCGCCTCGGCCTCGGTGATGCTGGCGGTGAAGTCACGCACCAGTTGGTCGAGCATCTTCTCGGGGTCCTCGGCGCTGTCGATCAGCGCGTTGACGTTCGCCCGGAGCAACTGCCCGAGCCGTCCCAGGATCGTGCGTGCCACCGCGTTCCTCCTTGTCACGACGCCCGCTCGGGCGCGAATCGATGTGTTGCACGTCTAGAAGCGTCCGCCGGCGCCGCGGCCTCCGCCGCCGAAGCCGCCGCCCATGCCACGGCCACCGCCGAAGCCGCCCCCGAAACCGCGGCCGCCGCCGAACCCGCCGCCGATGCCGCGGCCGCCACCGGGGGAGCCCCACACGCTCCCGCCGAAGCCACCACCGCCGCGGCCGCTGCCGCCGAGCGGTATGGGGAAGCCACCGATCACGATCGTGGGCCCGCCGCGCCCGCCGTAGGGTCCGCGTCCGAACGGGCCCCGGTAGCGGTCGTACTGGTCGAAGTCGCGGCTGGCGAGCCGATAGGCCTCACCGGCGAGCCGCTCGGCCTCGCGGGCCTCCCGGGTGGCCTCGGCCGGGTCGGGATCCAGCAGTGCCCGGGCACGGTCGAGGTGGCGCTCGGCCTCGTGGAGCCGGGTCCGGGCCTCGCGACCGACGCCCTGCCGCCGGGTCGCGAGGTAGTCCGCGGCGCGGTCGTACACGGCCGTGGCGGTCCGCAGGGCGGCCTGGGCCGCGGCGGTGTCCCGCTCGCGCCGCTCGTGGGCGGCGTGCACGAGGGCGAGCGCCTGGTTGGCGGCGGCCTCGGCGCCGCGGGCGTGCTCGTGGGCGAGCAGCACGTCGTCGTCCCGGTGCGCCCGCGCCCGCTCGAGCAGGCCGCGCGCCTCGGTGAGCAGCGCCGGCGGCGACGGCGGCGGGGGCGGCGTCGCGCTGGCACGAGACGCTGTCGCACCGTCGCGCACCGTCGCAGCCGCGGCGCGGGCCGGGGTGGCCGGCGGCGCCTGCGCGGCGGCCGTGGCCGCCTCGTCCACGGCCGCGGCCGCGGCGCGCAGGGCGGCGTCGATGTCGCTGCTGGCCACGTCGAGCTGCTCGGCCGCGTGCTCCACGGCCGTGATCAGCTGATCGGCCGCGGCCAGCGCGACCTGCACCTCGCGGACCGCCCGGGCGGCCTCGGCGGTCGCGCCCAGCTCCACGGCCTCCAGGCCGGTCGCCAGCGATCGGCTGGCGCCGCGCAGGTGCTTCGTCGCCTCGGTCAGGTTGCCCTTGGTCGCCTCGCGCGCGGTCGGCGACGCGGCGGCGACCCGTTGCTGGAGGGGCTCGGCGGCCTCGCGCCGTTCGTCGGCCGTCGCGACCTGCCCGCGCATCTGCTCGAGCACCTCCGGCGCGCGCTTTTCTAGGTCACGCAGCGCCTCCAGGCGCCGGTACTCGGCGGCCAGGAGCTGATCGATCCGGTCGGTGTGGCCGAGCACCTGCTGCAGCATCTGCTCGCGCTGCTCGACGGTCTCCGGGACGTCGTCGTCGAGCCGCTGCCGGATCTCGAAGGCGGCGTGGAGCTCCTGCCGCGCGTTCGTCACGGCGGTACGGAGCGGCGCGACGTCGTCGGGATGGAACTGCGCCTCGGCGAACCCGAGCTCGGTCGTGGCCTCACGCACCGCCTCGTCGCTGGCGACCAGGCGGGCGTTGGCCCGGCGTGCCAGCTCACCGAGCCGCCGGTCGCGTTCCTCGGCCGTGCGGCGCCGGCCGCGACGCTCGTTGCCCCAGGACAGCAGCGCCAGCGCCCCGAACGCCAGCAGCGGGACCACCAAAAGCCAGGGAATTCGTGACCCGCCGTCCGCGGGCTCGGGCGCCGGCGGCGGTGCCGCCGCGCCACCCGGCCCATCCGCTTCCGCGGCCGCGAGTGCCCGTGCCGCCTCGATCGCCGCGTCGGCGAACGCGCCCTCGGCCAGGCGGGGCTCGACCACGTCGACGGCGATGCGCTGGACGTCCGCGTCGGTCACGCCGCTGAGACCCTCGGCGGCCCACAGGTAGTAGCTGCGGTCGTCGATCGCCACCACGAGCAGCGCGTCGTCGCCGCCCAGCGAGTTGGCCTCCGCGACGGCATTGGTGTACTCGTCGATGGTGCGCGTGCCGGTGGTGTCGGTGGTGAGGACGAACAGCTGGACGCGGTCGCGCACCTCGGCCAGCGCCTCGCGGACGGCGTCCTCGTCGTCGCCCAGCAGCCCGGCGTCGTCGGTCACCTCGTCCGACAGCCGTGGCAGGTCCTGGGCGCCGGCCGCGACCAGGAGCCCCGGCGCCGCCAGGAGCCCGAGCAGCAGGACGAGGAGCGTGGGGAGGCGCAGACGCACGGTCATGGCGGCAAAGTAGCCGTGCCGGTCGGCCCGTGAGCCCCGTCCGGATGGCGTCGGGGCACCGGGTACGCCCGCCGACCGAGGCGCGCTCAGCCGGTCACCCGCGCACGAAAACCGGCGGGGCAGCGGCTGGCGGACACGCCTCGGTGGTGCAGCCCTCGCCCGGCACGACGACACGTATCGGCGCGCTGGTGCCGGCGACGTTCCGGGTCGTGGCGAGGGCACGGACCCGGAGCCGGTGCTCACCGGACGGCGGCTTGGCCGCGGACCAGGCGAGGGACCCGTCGGTGGCCGTGCCGCGCCAGTCGCTGCGGTCTACCTCGACCCAGGTGCCGGTCGAGGGGTCCTGCCACTCGAGCAGCACCGTGACGCGGTCCCCACTCGCCGGTTGGGGCCGGATCGTGGCGCCGATCTTCAGTCCGTCGACGGCGCTCGCGTTCGCGACGACGCTCTGCCGGACCTTCACGGTGCGGACCTGGCTGGTCGCGGCCTGCGTGAGGGCCGTGCCGCCGTGCGAGAGCCGGTACTCGGTGCTCCGGCCGGGCTGGTGCGAGAAGGCCACCTCGCCCCGGGCGTCGGTGTTCTTCGACGTGACCGACGACCACGAGGTGGCGCCGACGCGCCGGGACTGCAGCACCACGGTGCGGCCCGCGAGCACCGTGCCGCTGACCCGGTTCGTCAGGGCGCCGCGGATCGCGATGGGCTCGTCGACCGTGGTCGTGCTGGCACTCGCCGAGGCGGCGAGACGCGTCGGCACCGCCCCCTTGACCAGCAGCAGCCGGTTCGGGGTCGAACTGCCCGGGTTGGACACGCGGCCCGTGGCGGCCGACTTCACGATGGCGGCATGGACCGTCTTCGGCGAGGCGCCGGGTCGTCCCTGCAGGTAGCGGGCGACGGCGCCGGTCACGTGCGGCGCCGCCATCGAGGTGCCGTCGTACACGACGGTGCCGGTGCGGGAGGTGTGTGCCGCGGACCGGATGCCGACCCCGGGGGCGAAGAGGTCGACGCAGCTGCCGTAGTTCGACCACATCGGCGAGTAGTCGCTCTTGTCGGTCGCGGCGACGGTGAGGGCGGCGCCGACCCGGCCGGGGGAGTAGTTACAGGCCCAGTCGCCGGTGTTGCCGGCCGCCGCCACGACGCTCACGCCGTCCGAGACGACCCGACGGACCGCGGCGTCGACGTCCGGGTCGGCCCAGCCGCCGAGGCTCAGGTTGGCGACGGCGGGCTGACCGGCCTTGTGGTGGTCGACGACGAAACGCAGGGCCGCGTGGAGACGGTCGGTGTCGACCGCGCCGCAGATCCCGCTGCTGTTCGGGCGCCCGACCCGCAGCGGGATGATCGTGGCCCGCTTCGCGACGCCGTGGGTCGCGCCGGCGATCGTGCCGGCGACGTGCGTGCCGTGACCGAAGCAGTCGCTGCTGGCGCCCTACCCGCGCAGCCCGGTGACGACCCGGCCACCGAACTCGGCGTGGTCGGCCCGCACGCCGCTGTCGATCACGTAGACGTGGACGCCCTTGCCGGTCTCGGCATAGGTGTAGGTGCGGTCGAGTGGCCGCTTCGGCTGGTCGATGCGGTCGAGGTTCCACGGCGCCGACGCCTGCGTGGCCGCGAAGGCGATGCGCTGGACGGGACGGACCGATTGCACCGACGGTTCGGCGCGCAGTCGCGTCGCGAGCCGCTCGTTCCCGGTCGCGGCGAAGCCGTTGATGGTCGACGCGAAGTGGTCGTCGACCCCGACGCCGAGGCCGCGCGCGGCGGCCAGCGCCTCGTCGAGGCGACCGTCGACGGCGCGCACGATCCAGCGGCCCGGGACCGTCGTGACCTCGGTGTCGAGGCTCGCGGCCGCGGCGCGCCGCGCGTCGTCGTCTGCGGCCCAGGCCGCGGCCTCCGTCCCCGTGACGGCCGACGCCGCCGGTGGCGCCACCAGTGCACAGGCCAGGACCGCGGCGCCCCAGCGCGCGGCTCGACGCGACGACCCCACGTGCCCCATGTCGTTCCCCGCTGTCCGTGCCGGCAGCCCCGCCGGCGGGAGCGGAAGTCTCGCCGGCCGGCGGCGGGCCGTCCCGGAATTCGGGCGACCGGGCGGTCGACGCTCGTCGTTGCGTCCCGTCAGTGCGCGTGGCGCCAGCCGGGTCCGGCGATGGCGGCGATCACCGTGTCGTCGTCGGCGCGCTGGTCGATGAAGACGTCGGCGCCCAGCTCGAAGACCGCTTCGAATCCATCCGTGCCGCGCGCGGCGACCACCAGGCGGACGAGCGGATGGGCGCGGTGCAGCCACGGCACGAGGTCGAGCAGGGTGGCCGTGTCCCCCTCGTCCGGGGCCACGACGACGACCGTGGTCCCCTCGGGCAGCACCGGCGGCGATCCATCACCGACGGCGGCCGAGCTGACGCGGTAGCCGCACTGCCGGGCCAGCCGGTGCAGACGACTCGTGAACGGCGACGCGGAGCCGACGATCGCGACGGCCGGCCGGCGACCGGCCTCGACGGCGGCCGCGGCGCCCGGACCGGTCCCCGGCGTCGTCCCTCGCCGGCCACGGAGGGGGCCGCGGTGACGGAAGCGAAGGTGCATGACGGACCTCCCGCCCGCGTCGGACACGACGCGGACAGCTGCCGCTCAGTCCAGGCGCGAACGGCCGACGATGACGCAGCGGTACGACCCGGCCGGCGAGACCACGGTCACCTCGTCGCCGGGACGGTGCCCGAGGACGGCCTGCGCCAGCGGCGAGTCGAACGAGGTGCGATGGTCGTCCATCGGCGCTTCGACCGGATGCACGACGAGGAACGACTCCCGGCTGCCGTCGTCGAACTCGACCTCGACCTCGTCGCCGAGCTCGATGACCGAGGGGTCCTCGGCGACGTCACCCGGCGAGACCGCGACGCGCAGCAGCTGGCGCAGCTCCTCGACCTGGGCCTCGGCGTGTCGGCAATCCTCGAGCAGCGCGTCGCTGCGCTCGCTGGCCAGGTCGGCGTTGAGCCGCGCGAGCCGTTGCTCGGCCCGCTCCAGGCGGCCCTCCACCCACCGACGGCCGGCGGCGGTCAGGATCGGCGACGTCGTGTTGGTCACCATGGCGTCCTCGGCGGCGAATCGTCTCGGCACGTCCCGCCCCCCGCTCGTCGGGACGCGCCGTGAAGCAGAGCTTCACGATACAGCATCACCGTGAACTCGCGGGCCCCACCTGCCAGAGCACCTCGGTCGGTTCGGCCCCGGGATTGCGCCAGCCCGAGACGCTCGCCTCCGTCGCCACCAGCGCGTCGCCCTCGTGCAGCGTCTCCGTGCGTCCGCCCACCGTGACGTCGAGCACGCCGCGCACGACGGTGGCCACCTCGGGGCCCTTGACGGCGAAGGGCGCGCGGTCGCCGGCGGCACCCGCGGCGACCTCGAGGTGCCACACCTCGCCGACCCGTGTGTCCGCGACCACGCGCTCGCCGACGAGGCCGTCCTGGAGGCGGCTGCGGTCGCGTCCGCTTCGACGGGCGACGACGTAGCCGGCGGGCGCGTCCGCCTCGGGTCCGAACGGGACGCCGAGCACCTCCCACAGCCGTACCAGGGTGTCACCGGAGGGCCCCCGGACCCCGCGTTCGACCTGGGACAGGGCGGACGGGCTGATGCCGACCCGGCGCGCCACCTCCGCCTGCGACAGGCCGTGGCGGAGCCGCTGGTCACGCAGGACCGTGCCCAGCTTCTCCCGGGCGCTGACCGGTGCATCCGTCGCGACCAGGTCGCCGTCGACGACGTGCGCGCGAACGCTGCGCCCGACCACCCCGGCGCGGCGGCCGTCGGCCTTGCGCACGGTGAGACGCAGGTCGCCGTCCTCCTCCTGGTCGACCTCGACGACGACCTGCGTGATCTCCTGCAGCCGTCGCAGGAAGGAGGGCCGGTGGCGCTCGCGCTCCACCGGCCACAGCGCGAGGCTGCGCCGGCGGTACAGCCGCGGGCACGCGGCCAGGAACAGGTCGAGTCCCCGGCCGCGGCCCCACGCGTCCTCGACGGCCGTCAGCCGGTCGAAGACGAACGCCGCGCCGGCGCCGACCCGCTCGTCCGCGGCCCGGAGCGAGGTCAGGGCGTCGTCGAAGCTGGCACCGGGCGTCAGCGCGTCCGGTACCGGTGAGGTCCGGCCGGTGACGACCGGTGACCAATCCAGGACGGCCGCCGTGACCGGTACACGCGCGTCCCAGGGCCGGCCGACGTTCACGACGACCAGCGGGGTGGTGTCACCGACGGCCGCGGTGAACCGGTCGACCAGCAGGTCGAGCGGCGGCGAGCCGGCGCCCAGCAGGACGAGGTTGTCGCCGATGCGCACGTCGTCCACGAGCTCGTCCAGCAGCGCCGTCCCGCTCGTCGGTCCCTGCACCGTCATCACCCACCTGGCCCGGGGTGCGCACGCTAGGCGAGGCTCAGGACGCCAACGCCTCCTCGACGACGCCGGCGCGCTCGGCAAGGGCGGCGGCGATGCGTCCCACGCCCAGCACCGCCGCCGCGGCACGCAGCGGCAGGCGGCGCGACTCCGACACCCGCCACAGGTCGTCGAGCGCGGCGCTCATCCGCTCGTCCAGGCGGCGTGCCACCTCGGCGGCGCTCCACTGCTCGCCGCCCAGGTTCTGTTGCCATTCGAAGCAGGACACCGTCACGCCTCCGGCGCTGGCCAGCACGTCGGGGACCACGGTGACGCCCCGTTCCTGCAGCACCGCGTCGGCCTCGGGGGTGCACGGGCCGTTGGCGGCCTCGGCGACCAGCCGTGCGCGTACGCGCTCGGCGAGGCGGGCGTCGATCGCGCCCTCGAGCGCCGCCGGGACCAGCACGTCGCAGTCGACGGTCAGCACCTCCTCGGGGCCGATCTCCGTGGCGCCGTGGGCGACGACCGAACCGCTGCGGGCCTTGGCCGCGGCGACGGCCGCGACGTCCAGCCCGTCCGGGTCGTGGATGGCGCCGCCGCTGTCCGACACGGCCACGACCCGCAGGCCGTCGGCCGCCAGCAACCGGGCGAGGTGCGCGCCGGCATTGCCGAAGCCCTGGATCGCGACCCGGGCGTCCGCCGGCAGACCGAGACGGTGGGCGCTCGCGAGCACGACGGTGCGGCAGCCGGCCGCCGTCGCGGTGTCGCGGCCGAGCGACCCGCCCGCGGCGAGCGACTTGCCGGTGACGACCGCGGGTGCGGGTGCGCCGGTCACGCGCGCGTACTCGTCGGCGATCCAGTCCATGTGCCGCGTGTCGGTGTTGACGTCCGGCGCCGGCACGTCCACGTCGGGGCCGATGCTTCCGGCGATGGCCCGGGTGTAGCTGCGGGTCAACGACTCCAGCTCGCGTTCGCTCAGCCGCTTGGGATCGACCGTGATGCCGCCCTTCCCGCCTCCCAGCGGCAGGTCGACGACCGCGGTCTTGACGCTCATCAGCGTCGCCAGGCCGGCGACCTCTTCGGCGGTCACGTCGGGGTGGAAGCGCGTGCCGCCCTTGGCGGGGCCCCGTGCGGTCGAGTGCGCGATGCGGTAGCCGGGCACGACGCGCATCTCGCCGTCGTCACCGACGTAGGGCACCTGGACGGCGATGGCGCGCTCGGGGCGGTGCAGCAGCGCCCGCATCCAGTCGTCCAGCCGCAGCTCGTCCGCCGCGGCGTCGATGGTGGCCAGGGCCTGCTGGTGCAGGTCGAGGGTCACGTGGAGTCCTTCCTCGTCGGGGACCCGCACGCGACCAGGCACGACGGCATGCGTCGACCGGCCCCGCACGGGGGAGGTGCCGACGCGCCGTTGCGTCACCGGGAAGGGTAGACGTGAAGCACGGCTTCATGCCGCCGTTCGCCGCGTCGTCCCGGCAGGCGCACGTGGCGGCGGCACGCGTCCGGACCCGCGGCGGGAATGCCCCGGGCGCGGTCGACCGTTGTGCCTGGTCGCCCCTGGACCCGCACGAGACGAGAGACCGCCGGTGACGTCGCTCCCCCTGTCGATCCTGGACCTGGCCGAGATCGGCCCGGAAGAGACCGCCGGCGACGCCCTTGCCGGGGCGGTCGACGTCGCCCGCCGCGCCGAAGGGCTCGGCTTCCGGCGGGTCTGGTACGCCGAGCACCACAACATGCCCACCATCGCGTCGGCGGCCACCAGCGTCCTGATCGCGCACGTCGCGGCCCACACCCGCACGATCCGCGTCGGGGCCGGCGGCATCATGCTGCCCAACCACTCGCCGCTGACCATCGCCGAGCAGTTCGGCACCCTGGCCTCGCTGCACCCCGGCCGGATCGACCTCGGGCTCGGGCGTGCGCCGGGTGGCGACCAGGCCACGTTCCGGGCGCTGCGCCGCGACCTCGCGGCGGCCGACCGCTTTCCAGAGGACGTGCTGGAACTGCAGGGTTACCTGTCCGAGACCTCCCGGATCCCCGGCGTCGAGGCGATCCCCGGACGGGGCACCGAGTTGCCGCTCTACATCCTCGGCTCGTCACTGTTCGGGGCGCAGCTGGCCGCCGTGCTGGGCCTGCCCTACGCGTTCGCGTCGCACTTCGCGCCACAGGCGCTCGAGCAGGCGGTCGCGCTCTACCGTCGCGAGTTCCGGCCCTCCGAGCAGCTGCGCGAGCCCTACGTCATCGCCGGCATGAACGTCATCGCGGCGGACACCGACGAGGAGGCCCAGGCCCACCTGCTCGCGGCGCGCCGGCGCCGGGCGAAGCTGCTGCTCGGACGCGGGCGTCGGCTGTCCCCCAAGGAGCTGGACGCGCTGCTGGCCTCGCCCGCCGGTCAACAGGTGGAGGTCATGCTGCGCCACACGGCGGTGGGCACGGCAGCGGACGTCGCCGAGCAGTTGACGGCCTTCGCGAGTCACGCACGTGCCGACGAGCTGATCCTCGCCGCCGCCGGCCCCGACCGGCAGGCCAAGCTGCGGGCGCTGGATCTGGTCGCGCAGGCGCACGGACTCCCCGCCGCCGCCTGACGCCGCCGCCCGACGCCGCCGCCTGACGCCGGCCCGGACGGGGACCGCTGCGGGCAGGACGGGTCGGTGGACTCTGGTCCTCCGACCGGCTTCGGCCCATGCTCGAGGCAGGTGCCGAGCAGGTGGGTGGCACGTGCGCGCGCAGCGTGGGGGGAAGCGGTCGTGGCTGTCGCGGGCCGGGGGCGTGGCCCTGGCCGCGCTGCTGGTCGGGCCTGTGGCGGCCGGTGCCCCGCCGGCGGCCGCGGCGACGCCCGACCAGCCGGTGCTCGTCCGCGACCGGACGTGGTCCGTGCGCGGCGGCCCGTCGTTCGCGTTCGGCCGGACCGGCGACGTCCAGGTGATGGGCGACTGGAACGGTGACGGGACCGCGACTCCGGGCGTGTTCCGCGACGGACGCTGGCACCTGCGCAACCGCCTGGCCACCGGGGCGACGGAGCTCTCGTTCACGTTCGGTCGCGCGGGCGACGTACCCGTCGTCGGAGACTGGGACGGCGACGGCCGGGACGGCGTCGGCGTCGTACGCCGCGCCCGCTGGCTGCTGCGCGACCCGCTCTCGGCCGGCCCGGCGAGCCACGACTTCACCTACGGGCGCATCGGCGACGTGCCGGTGACCGGTGACTGGAACGGCAACGGTCGCACCGGCATCGGCGTCGTGCGCAACAACCGGTGGCTGCTGCGCAACGCCCGGTCCGCCGGTGCCCCCAACCACGACTTCCGGTTCGGCAACGTCGGTGACGTCCCCGTGACCGGCGACTGGAACGGCACCGGCCGCAGCGGCGTCGGCGTCGTGCGCGGACGCTCGTGGTACCTGCGCAACCCGCTCAGCGCCGGCGCGGCCAGCCAGTCGTTCGCGTTCGGCGCCTGCGGCGACGCGCCGCTCAGCACCGGCTCGGCCCGGACGGAACCCGGCGTGCCAACCTCGATGCGCGGTACCGAATGGACCCGGCTGCCGACCTCCGAGCGGGTCGTGGCGCTGACCTTCGACGCCGGCGCCAACGCGGACGCGTTGCCGTCGATCCTGCGGACCCTGCGGAACACCGGCACGCCGGCGACGTTCTTCCTGACCGGCGACTGGGTGACGGAGTTCCCGGCGCAGGCCCGCGCGATCGCTGCCGCCGGCCACCCGATCGGCAACCACACCGTCTCGCATCCCGACCTGACCACCCGCAGCGACACCGAGGTGCGCTCGCAGGTCGTCCGCGCGGACCGCACGATCCGGGCGGCCACCGGTGTGGACCCGCGGCCGTGGTTCCGCTTCCCCTTCGGCGCCCGCGACGCCCGCACGATCGGCATCGTCAACTGCACCAACTACGGCTCGGTGCGCTGGACGGTGGACACGCTGGGCTGGCAGGGGACCTCGGGCGGCCAGTCGAAGGCCACGGTCACCAGGCGGGTGCTGGACACGCTGCAACCCGGCCAGATCGTGCTCATGCACGTCGGCTCGCATCCGCGCGACCGCTCCATGCTGGACGCGGCGGCGCTGCCGGACGTGATCGCCCGGATCGAGGCGCGCGGCTACCGCTTCGTGGACCTCGACGACTACCGCTGACGTCCTGGCCGGTCGGTCGCCGCCATCGCGGCAGCCGACCGGGGTCCCCGGCTGTCGGTCCGATCCGCCCGCCGCCGGCCACGGTCGGGGGACCGCAGGCTCACGGCCCCGACCACCTCGACCAGGAGCGCGGACACCGGATGGGCACGGCGCAGGAACCCCTCACCCTCGGAGCCGAGGAGGAGTACCAGCTCCTCGACGCGCGGACGGGCGCGCTGGTCTCGGTCGCCGACGCGGTCCTCGAGCAGCTCGACGGCGACGTGTACGAGCACGAGCTGCAGCGCTCCATGGTCGAGACCCACAGCGGCGTGCACGAACGGCTGGCCGACCTGCGGGCCGACCTCGCCGCCCGGCGGCGGGCCCTGCGCGCCGCCGCGGAGAACCAGGGTGCGTGGCTGGTGGCCAGCGGCACCGTGCCGCTGAGCGACTGGCGGGACCAGTCCATCACCTCGCAGCCGCGCTACGAGCGGATGTCCCGCGAGCACGGCCGGGTCGCGAGCGAGCAGATCGTGTGCGGCTGCCACGTCCACGTCGGCGTGCCGGACCGCGCCACGGGGCTGCGCGCGATGCGCCACGTCGTGCCGTGGCTCCCGGTCCTGCTGGCACTCTCCACCAGCTCGCCGTACTGGCAGTGTCGCGACACGGGCTACTGCAGTTACCGCACCCAGGTGTGGAGCCGCTGGCCCACGGCCGGGTTCCCGCCCGAGTTCGCGGGCCCGGAGGACTACGCGGAGCTGACGCAGCGGCTACTGCGCACCGGCACGGTCCTCGACGCGGCCCAGCTCTACTGGTACGTGCGCCCGTCCGAGGACTTCCCGACCCTGGAGTTCCGCATCGCCGACTCGTGCACGCGTCTCGACGAGACCGTGCTGCAGGCCGCCCTGTGCCGCGGGCTGGTGGCGACCGCCCTCGAGCGCGACGCGACCGGCGTCCCGCCACCGGCGGCCCATCCGACCCTGCTGGAGGCCGCGGCCTGGCGCGCCGCGCGCTCGGGACTCGGCGACCTGCTCGTCGATCCCGTCGCCGGCGATGCCCGCCCCGCCCGCGAGCTCGTCGAGGCGCTGCTGGAGGACGTCGGGCCGGCGCTCGAGCGGCACGGCGACCACGAGGCGGCCCGCGACCTGCTCGACGACCTCCTGACGGGCGGCACGAGTGCCCACCGGCAGCGCGAAGCGGTCGCGCGCCGCGGCCGGCTCGAGGACGGCGTGACCCGGCTCGTTCGCGAGACCGATCCCGACTTCCGCTGAATGGCCGTCGGGCGGCGGCCGTGACCGCACCGTCCGAACGGCCACGGGCCCGGCTCGCTCGGATGACGTACCGGTTCCTAGCGTCGGCCCGCCTCGGATCCTCCGCGGCCGGCTCCGACGTCCAGGACTCCGCGTGCCCACCGTTCGACCCGCCGCGCCCGACGACCTGCGCGCGACCTCGCGGCTGCACCGTCAGCTGCTGCCCGACGGGTTCTTCGCCCGGCTCGGCCGCGGTTTCCTGTGCAGCTACCACCGCACCTTCGCACGCAGCCCCCACGCGGTGGCGTTCGTGACCGGACCCGCCGGCGACGCGGACGGGTTCCTCGTCGGCACGCTGAGCAACCGGCAGCACTACCGCTTCGTGGTGCGCTGCTGCGGGGTGCGTCTCGCGGCACGCGGTCTGCTGGCACTGGCGGCCCGTCCGCGGCTGGCCTGGACGTTCCTGCGCACCCGGGCCGGCCGCTACCTGCGCTGGGCCCTGCGCTACCCGCTCCGGCCCGCGCGACGGCCTTCGACAGCCGAGGACCTGACGGCGCCGGCCGCCGAAACGCGACCGGACCCCGCCGGCGAGGACGCGCCCGCTGAACCCGCGGCCGCGCCCGTGGCCGTGCTCACCCACGTGGCCGTGGGCACCCGCGCCCAGGGCAACGGCACCGGGCGTGCGCTCGTGGAGGCTTTCGTCGCCGCCGCGCGCGAGGCCGGTGTCACCGAGGCACGGCTGGTCACCGACGCGGGCGGCCCGGCCGAGGCGTTCTACCGGCGGCTGGGATGGACACCCGGCCAGGTCCGTCACGGCTCCGGCGGTAGCCTCGTGCGCGAATTCCGGCTGTCGCTGCACGAGAACGCGCCTTCGTGAAGTCCACCCGCACGCTCGCCGGTCTCGGCGTCGCCGTCCTGCTGGCCGGGTGCGGACTCGCCGACGAGCCGGTGACCGTGGAGCCGCCGCCGACGACGGCCCCCACCGAGGAACCGGCGCCGTCCGCGCCCGGGGACGAAGAGGCGGAGGCGCCGGCGCCCGAGGAGGTCGAGGCGCCCGGCGACGACGAACGGGCCGAGGACGCCCCGCCGGAGCTGCCGGCCGCGCCCGAGGTGGCCCCGCCGTACGAGCCGTCCGACGACGAGACCCATCCCAACGCCAAGCAGCTGGCGGCCGAGGTCGTGCAGGCGCTGACCAACTACGGACCCGAGGACGGCCTGCGCGACCTCGCGTCCCGGGTGGCCGACGGCGACGACCGCGACGCACTGGTGGAGGCGGCCGGCCCACTCCACCACGAGGGCGCGTGGTCGCGCGGCGTCGTGGAGTACCCGCAGTTCGGTGGCCTCACCGAGGAGCGCACCTCCCAGATGGTCGTGGTGCGCCAGACCGTCGGGCTGCCTGACGGCAGCATCCTCGAGGAGGTCCGCACCCTGGACGTGCGGCTGCGGCTGCGCGACGGCGCGTGGGTGTTCGACCAGCTCGCCGACGCCGGCGGTGAACCCGTCGAGCGGCCCGACGACCTGCCCGACGAGGCGGTCGCCGTCCTGGACGACGAGCGGATCGACCTGCCCGACTCGGCCCGCTGGGACATCCACCGCGGCGCGATCGTGCCGGAGCTGCTCGCCCTGATGAGCGAGCTCGCCGACGAGTTCGGCCCGTACGGGGTCATCGTGCTGGAGACCGGCCACCCCTACCACGTGTTCGGCACCGACCGCATGAGCGACCACCTGCGCGGGCGGGCGGTCGACGTGCACCGGGTCGGCGAGGAACTGGTCGTCGAGGCGCGCGAGGAGGGCTCGACCGTGCACCGCATGGTCGAGTGGCTCTACGACCACGACGCGCGCCCCATCATCGGCAGCCCGTGGGCGCTGGACGGCTTCGGCGGCCGTTCCTTCACCGACGCCGTGCACCTCGACCACCTGCACATCGCCGTGCCGGCGCCGCGCGACCGCGGCGAGGTACCCGACGAGGAGCAGGCGTAGGGCGCCACGGGCGCGTCCACGGCCCGCGGCTTCGGGGCCGGGGCGGCGCTCGGCTAGCATTCGGCCGAACGTCTCGCGCAACGCCGTTCTCGCATCTGGGAGGTTCCCGACCCATGCGCCGCCTTCTCGGGCTGCTGGTGCCCGTGCTGCTCCTCGTCAGCCTGCTGGCGGCTCCCACGGTGGCGTTCGCCGACACGCCCGACACCGCGATCGTGCTCGCGGCCGAGGCCGGCGAACCGACGGGCCCGGACCCGGCGCCCCGCGAGCAGGAGGACAATCCTGCCCGTACGTTGGCTGGCTACGAGGACCGCGAGCTGCAGTTCACCTGGGGCGCCGCGTGGATCCTGCTGGTCGCCGGTGTGGCCGGGCTGACGGTCCTCGGTGGTCTGTACTACCTGCTGGTGCACCGGCCCCAGCGCGAGGCTGCTGCCGGCCGGCGCTAGAGCCGACGGACAAAAGGCGCGCCCGTGCCCACGCCCTTCTCGGCCACGACGGAGGGCGATCCCTCTGCCGTGCCGCTGCTCGACGAGCGCGCCGCACTGTGGGCCGCCTCGCTGGTCGCCCCGCGCCGACGGGACCGTCCCGACGCCGCCCGTGCCCTGCGTGCCGAGGTTGCGGCCGACGTGCCGGACCTCGACGCGGCCGCACGTCGCTGGACGCGGCTGGGGCACGGGCTGCCCCCGACCGAGGCCCGAGTGGTCGGCCGGCTCGGGTGGGTCAAGATCAACCTGTCCAGCCTGCGCGGTGCCTTCGAGCCGCTGCGGGACAAGCTGACCGGCAACCGGGTCCTGGCCTCGCGGGTGGTCGGCGTGCAGATCGGCGCGCTGCTGGGCCTGCTGTCGGCCAAGGTGCTCGGCCAGTTCGTGCTGCCCTTCGGCGGTCCCGGCGGGGGCCAGCTGCTGGTCGTCGGCCCGAACGTGCTGGAACTCGGCGAGCGGCACGGTGACCTGGCTACCGACATCCGGCGCACCGTGGTGCTGCACGAGATCACCCACCGGCTGCAGTTCGACGGCACCCCGTGGCTCGCCGACCACCTGCGCGGGCTCGTCGACCGGTACCTGGCCGACGCCCGCCTGGACCGCGAGGCGGTGCGTCAGATGGCGCCGCAACTGCCGCGCTTGGTCGCCGAGGTCCGTGACACTGGCACCATCCAGCCACTGGTGGACGCCGTGCTCACCGAGGAGCAGGCCCGCGTCGTGGCGGAGGCCCAGGGGCTGATGAGCCTGCTGGAGGGTCACGGCAACACCGCCATGTTCGACGCCGCCGCCAGGGACCTGATCCGCGATCCGGACGCTGTCCGCGAGGCGCTGGCCGAGCGGCACGGCGACGTCACCTCGAAGGTCCTCACGGCCGTCGCCGGGCTCGAGCTCAAGCGCCGGCAGTACCGCGAGGGCGAGGAGTTCGTACGCGGCGTGCTGGACCTGGGTGGCATCGAGGCGCTCAACCTCGCCTTCCATGCCGCCGAACACCTGCCCGCCGGCCACGAGGTCGCCGATCCGGCCGCCTGGCTGGCCCGGGTCCGGGCCGCCTGAGGTGGAGCCGCCGTTCGGTCCGCTGCCGCCCGACGGGCCACGTGACGACCTGGTTACTGCGGTGCGGGCCGGGCTGAGCGACGTCCCGCAGGGGGCCGCGGCCGTCGTGGCGGTCTCCGGCGGGCCCGACTCGACGGCGGTGGCGTACCTGGTCGCCGAGGCCCGTCCGGACCTGCGGCTCACGCTCGTGCACGTCCGGCACGGCCTGCGCCCCGACGAGCAGGAACAGGCCGTGCTGGAGGTCCACGCCGGCTGGCTCGGGTTGGACCTGCACCGCATCGACGTCGAGGTTGCGGTGGGTGGCAGGGGCGTGGAGGCGGCGGCACGGGACGCCCGCTACGCCGCGCTGACGGCTTCGGCCGCGGAGCTCGGCGCGGACTGGGTGGTCGTGGGCCACACCGCCGACGACCAGGCCGAGACGGTGCTGCTGCGGGCGGCCCGCGGGACGGGCACCGACGGGCTGGCCGCCATGCCGGTCCGCCGACCGCTGGACGCCCGCCGGCAGCTGGTCCGACCCGCTCTGCGCCTGCGCCGGGCGGCGCTGCGGGCGTTCCTGACGGCCGAGGGCCTGCCGTGGGTCGACGACCCGACCAATGTCGACCCGCGGGTGCGACGGGCGGTGGTCCGTCACGAGGTGCTGCCGGCGCTGTCGCGCGCGGCCGGGGACCCGGTTGGCGCGCTGGGACGGCTCGCCGAGCTCAGCCGCGCCGACGCGACCGCGCTGGACGACCTCGCGGAGACGCACGTCCGCGAGCTGGTGGTGCGCACCGGCCCGGTCCGCAGTCTCCCCGACGCCGCCCTCGCCCGCCTGCCCGAGGCGCTGCGCCGCCGCGTCGTGCGCCGGGTCCTGGCCGAACTGCTCGACGAACCGGTCGGCGCCGTCGCCGTCGAACGGATCCTCGCGCTCCTCCCGGGCGCCGCGCTCGACCTGCCGGGCGGTCTGCGGGCGACCGCCGGCGGTGGCTGGCGCACGCTCGGTCCGCCGGTCGCACCGGCCGAGGCGCCGCGCGGCATCGTCGTGCCGGGCGACACCACCTGGGCGCCGACGGCCGCCCGGATCGTTGCGCTCACCCCGGACGTGACGCCGCCGCCGGCCGCGGACGGCGGGCAGATCGCGTTCGAACTGGCCGGGGCCTGGAGCCCGCCCGCCGTGCGGGTGCCCCAGCGGCTGGTCCCGCCGGGCGGGCGCACCGAGCGCATGTCGCTCGCGCTCGGTCCCGACCTGCCGCCGCTGCGACTGCGACACCGCCAGCCCGGCGACCGTCTGCGCACCGGCGGTGGGACGCGACGTCTGCAGGACGTGCTCGTGGACGCCGGCGTGCCGCGCCCGGTACGCGACCTGTGGCCGGTGGTGGCGACCGGGGACCGGGTGGTGTGGGTTCCCGGTGTCGCCGCCGACGTCGAGGTCGTCCGGGCGGGCCGTGAGGCCCCTCGGGCACTGCTCGTCGTGCAGCCGGCCGTCTAGGCTCCGCGCCCCCGCGCCCCCGGTCACGAAAGCGCGCTGCCGCCATGGACGAACTCGCCTCGATCCCGCCGGCGTTCCGCGACGACGTGGAGTCGGTCCTCATTCCCCAGGCCAGGCTCGACGCGCGGCTGGCCGAACTCGCCGCCGAGGTCGACCGCGACTACGCCGGGCGGGAACTGCTGCTGGTGGGGGTCCTGAAGGGCGCGATCTTCGTCATGGCCGATCTGGCCCGGCACCTGACGCTGTCCACGGCCATGGACTTCATGGCCGTCTCCTCGTACGGCGCCTCGACGTCGTCGTCCGGCGTCGTGCGGATCCTGAAGGACCTGGACACGGAGATCGAGGGCCGCGACGTCCTGATCGTGGAGGACATCGTCGACTCCGGCCTGACGCTGGACTACCTGACGAAGAACCTGCGCTCGCGCCGCCCCGCCAGCGTGGAGATCCTGTCGCTGCTGACCAAGCCCAGCCGGCGTGAGGTGGACCTGCCGGTCAAGTACGTCGGCTTCGAGGTCCCCGACGTGTTCGTCGTCGGCTACGGGCTCGACTTCGCGGAGCGCTACCGCTCGCTGCGCGACATCGTCACCCTGCGCCCCGAGGTGTACCGGGGGGCCTGAAGCGCCGGTCACGTGCACGGACGGGGCTGCGGGTACCCGACGCAGGCCCGGGGATCCCGTCTGCGGCGGTGGTAGCATCGAACCTTCAGTGAGATGCTCGTCCGCGCGCGTCCACGGCCACTCGGGCGTCGAACGAACGCTCCCCGCCGCGTCGGACAGGTGGAGGAATCGTGAAGCCAGGCCAGCGCCTACTCCGCGGCCCCTTGCCCTGGGTGCTCGCGCTCGCCGCCGCCCTCTGGCTCGGTGTCAGCTTCGTCCAGGGGCAGGCCGCCCCGGACGAGCTGACCTGGACCCAGTTCGCACAGGCGGTGGAGAACGGCGAACTCCAGGGGCAGGACCTCGAGGCGACGATCGGCAACCGGTCCGAGCAGATCGAGGGTGAACGTCGCGTCGGCGACTCGACCGAGCCCTTCACGGTCTTCTACAGCCCGTCGATCAACCGCGAACAGCTCGCCAACTGGATCGACCAGGGCCAGATCGGCTCCGTGCAGTTCGACCCGGAACAGCCGGGTGCGCTGACGTCGATCCTCGCGACCGTCCTGCCGTTCCTGCTCATCCTGGTCGTGTTCTTCCTGCTCATGCAGAACATGCAGGGTGGCGGCGGCCGCGTCATGCAGTTCGGCAAGTCCAAGGCCAAGATGGTCTCCAAGGACGCGCCGAAGGTCACCTTCTCCGACGTCGCGGGCGCCGACTCCGCCATCGAGGAGCTCCGCGAGATCAAGGAGTTCCTGGAGAACCCGACCAAGTTCCAGCAGATGGGCGCCAAGATCCCCAAGGGCGTGCTGCTGTTCGGACCCCCCGGCACCGGTAAGACGCTGCTCGCCCGCGCCGTGGCCGGCGAGGCCGGGGTGCCGTTCTTCTCCATCTCCGGCTCGGACTTCGTCGAGATGTTCGTCGGGGTCGGTGCCTCGCGCGTGCGTGACCTGTTCGAGCAGGCCAAGGCCAACGCGCCGGCGATCATCTTCATGGACGAGATCGACGCCGTCGGCCGCCACCGCGGCGCCGGCATGGGCGGCGGCCACGACGAGCGCGAACAGACCCTCAACCAGCTGCTGGTCGAGATGGACGGCTTCGACGTCCGTAGCTCGGTGATCCTGATCGCGGCCACGAACCGCCCTGACATCCTCGACCCGGCCCTGCTGCGCCCGGGCCGGTTCGACCGTCAGATCGTGGTCGACCGCCCGGACCTCATCGGCCGCGAGGCGATCCTGAAGGTGCACGCCCGCGGCAAGCCGCTGGCCGCCGACGTCGACCTGTCCGTGCTGGCCCGCCAGACGCCGGGCTTCACGGGCGCCGACCTCGCCAACCTCATCAACGAGGCCGCGCTGCTCGCCGCCCGCTTCGGCAAGAAGGAGATCGGCCACGCGGAGCTCGAGGAGTCCATCGAGCGCGTCATCGCCGGTCCGGAGCGCAAGACCCGCCTGATGGGCGAGAACGAGAAGCGCACCGTCGCCTACCACGAGGCCGGTCACGCGATCGTCGGGCACGCGCTGCCCAACGCCGACCCGGTCCACAAGATCACGATCATCCCGCGCGGCCAGGCGCTGGGCTTCACGATGCAGCTGCCGACCGAGGACAAGTACCTCATCTCGCGCAGCGAGCTCATCGACCGCCTGGCGGTCATGCTCGGGGGCCGGGTCGCCGAGGAGATCAAGATCGGCGACATCACCACGGGCGCCGGTGACGACATCCGCAAGGCCACCGCGACCGCCAAGGAGATGGTGACCCAGTACGGCATGAGCTCGAAGCTGGGTCCGATCACGCTGGGCCAGCGCGACTCGCAGCCGTTCCTCGGCAAGGAGTTCGGCCACGCGCCCGACTACTCGGGCCAGGTCGCGTTCCAGATCGACGAGGAGGTCCGCCACCTGCTCGACGAGGCCCACGACGAGGCCCTGGAGATCCTGGTCGAGAACGACCACGTGCTGGAGAACCTCGCCACCAAGCTGCTCGAGGTGGAGACGGTCGACGGCGGGCTGCTCGAGGAGATCTTCGCGCCGATCAGCAAGCGGCCCACCCGCGCCGTGTCGGCCCCGGAGGCGGAGGAGCCGACCGCCGTCATCCGCAAGCTGCGGCGCCTGACGGGCGCCAGCACCGGCAACGGCCAGGGCAACGGTCACGGACCACAGGGCTCGCTCGGCGCGGGCGCCGGGACCACCGGCAGCGAGCGCGACGAGTCGTGAGCGAGCTGCCCAGCCGCCACGAGCTCGACGAGGAGGCGAACTCGGTCGCCGAGCTCGCCCGCGTCGATCCCGCCCGCACGTTCGACCACGCCAAGATCCAGCAGGCCGTTCGCATGATCTTCGAGGCGATCGGGGAGGACCCCGACCGCCCCGGGATCGTGGAGACCCCGGCGCGGGTCGCCCGCGAGTACGACGAGATCTTCGCCGGGTTGCTGATCGACGATCCGTCCGACGTGCTGTCGGTCGTGTTCGACGAGAACCACGACGAACTCGTGCTGATTCGCGACATCCCGTTCCACAGCCAGTGCGAGCACCACCTGGTCCCGTTCGTCGGGCACGCGCACGTCGGCTACCTGCCCAACGAGGAAGGCCAGGTGACGGGGCTGTCCAAGCTCGCCCGGCTGGTCGACGTCTGCGCCAAGCGGCCCGGCCTGCAGGAGCGCATGACCACCATGATCGCCGACGCACTGGAGCGCGCGCTCGACCCGCGGGGCGTCATCGTCGTCGTGGAGGCCCGCCACTTCTGCATGGAGATGCGGGGCGTGCGCAAGCCCGGAGCAGAGACGGTCACCTCGACCGTCCGCGGCATCTTCCGCCAGGATCCCCGCACGCGCGCCGAGGCGCTGACCCTGCTGCGCGGCGACCCGCGTCGCTGAGATCCGTCGCCGTTCGGGGACCTTTCACCGCGGTGTGTGCCGTAGGCTCGCGGCGCGCGACCCCTCCCCGCTGTCGACGGCGAGGCGCGCCCGTCCACGGACAGGGCATTTCGAACGTGACCGAACCCCCCATCACGCGCGTCGAGGACGCCGGGCTGGTGCCCGCCGGCGGGCCGGCGCGCCTGTCGTTGTCGCGACTGCCACGCGCCGGCGAGATCGCCGACGCGGCCGCCGCCGCGCGAGGTGTGTCGGTGTGGGTCGACGGCCGCCTGGTCGTGACGGCCGTGCCGTCCCGGCTGGTGGACGCCGCCGGACGGGTCGGCGGTCGTGAACTGGCCGATCTCGTCGGTGCGAGCGTGGACCCGGCCGTGGCGGCCTGGCTGCGGCCGGCACCCGACCTGCCCCTGCCCGGCCTGGACCCGCTGCCGACCTCGCAGCGTCCGGTCGTCATGGGCATCGTCAACGTGACCCCCGACTCCTTCTCGGACGGCGGGGTCGGCTACGACCCGAACGACCATCCCGGTGCGGCCATCCGCCACGCCCGGGCGCTGTTGAAGGCTGGCGCCGACCTCCTGGACGTCGGCGGCGAGTCGACCCGCCCCGGCGCCGCGCCGGTCGGCACGGACGAGGAGCTGCGTCGGGTCCTGCCGGTCGTCGAGGAGCTCGCCGGCGAGGGCGCCGTCGTCTCGGTCGACACCACCAAGGCCCGCGTCGCGCGCGAGGCCGTGGCGGCCGGCGCCGCGATCGTCAACGACGTGTCCGCCGGGACCTACGACGAGGAACTGCTGCCGACCGTCGCCGACCTCGGCGCGACGTACGTGCTGATGCACCTGCGCGGCACGCCGCAGACGATGCAGCAGGAGGCCAGCTACGACGACGTCGTCGGGGAGGTGTTCGACTTCCTGGCCGACCGCCTCGACGCGCTGGAACGGATCGGGGTCCCCCGTGAGCGGGTCGCCGTCGATCCCGGCATCGGGTTCGCGAAGACCGCCGACCACAACCTCGTGCTCCTGCGCCGCCTCCGCGAGTTCACCTCCCTCGGCCGGCCGCTGCTGGTCGGCACCTCGCGCAAGTCGTTCCTCGGCCGGGTCACCGGCGTGGACGACCCCGCCGCACGCCAGATCGGCTCGGTCACCACGGCGGCGCTGGCGGTCGCGGCCGGCGCACGCATCGTGCGGGTCCACGACGTGGCCGAGACGCGGCAGGCCGTGGCACTGGCCCACGCCACGGCGACGGCCGGCGACGAGGCCTAGGAGCGCACCGGATGGGGGACCGCATCACGCTGACCGGGATCGAGGTCTTCGGTCACCACGGCGTGCTCCCGCACGAGCGCGAACTCGGGCAGCGCTTCCGGGTCGACGTCGTTCTCGAACTCGATCTGTCCGCGGCCGCCGCGTCGGACGACCTCACCCAGACCGTCCACTACGGCGAGCTGGCCGGGGACGTCGCGGCCATCGTCGGCGGGGAACCGGTCGACCTGATCGAGACGTTGGCCGGCCGCATCGCCGACCGGTGCCTCGCCGACCCGCGGGTCACGGCGACCGAGGTGACCGTGCACAAGCCGGCCGCTCCGCTGCCCGTCGTCGCCGCCGAGGTCGCCGTGACGCTGCGCAGGCAACGGAGCGGCGGTGAAGGCCCGTGATGGGGTTGGTGGGGCCTTCAGCGGTCTCGGAGGATCGGTCAGGAGCGGCGGTGAAGGCCCGTGATGGGGTTGGTGGGGCCTTCAGCGGCCTCGGAGGATCGGTCATGAGCGGCGGTGAAGGCCCGTGATGGGGTTGGTGGGGCCTTCAGCGGTCTCGGAGGGTCGGTCATGAGCAGCGAGCAGGTCCTGCTCGGGCTCGGCGCCAACGTCGGTGACCGCCTGGAGACCCTGGCGGCGGCCGTGCACGCGATCGACGACCTCGACGGTGTGGCCGTGGAGGACGTCTCGGCCGTCTACGAGACGCCGCCCTGGCCGCCGCCGGACGACCCTCGATCCGTGACGCAGGAGCCCTACTACAACCTGGTCGTCAAGGCGGTGACCAACCTGGCGCCGCACGCCCTGCTGGCCGAGACACAGCTGCTGGAACGCGCCTTCGGTCGCGACCGTGCCCGCGAGGCGCGATGGGGGCCACGCACCCTCGACATCGACCTGCTGCTGTTCGGTGACCGGCAGATCGACACGCCGGACCTGGTCGTCCCGCACCCGCGCATCGCCGAGCGCGCGTTCGTCCTGGTGCCGCTGCTCGAGCTCCTGCCCGGCGGTGCGCTGCCCGACGGGCGCCGGCTGACCGGCCTGCTGGCCGCGCTCGCCCCCATCGAGGGCATCGAGCTCGTCGTCCGCCTCGAGGACCTGCCCGGCCGCCGCCTCGAGCGTCCCGAAGGCCCCACGGCGCCCCCAGCGTCATTCGAGCGCCCCGACGTCGGCGACGGCCGAGCGGGTGGCCGGTGAGGTACCGGATCGCCGTCGTCGGGCCCGGCCGGGTCGGCACGCTGCTCGCCGTCGCGCTCGCCCGCGCCGGCCATCGCGTCACCGCCGTGGCCGGCGGCCGGCCCGAGGCAAGGGCGCGGGTCGCCGCCGCGGTTGCCGGCGTCCGCGGGTTCGACACGCCCGTCGAGGCCGTCCCGCACGCCGACCTGCTGGTCCTGGCCGTCCCGGACGACGCCCTGGAGGCCGTCGTCCGCGACCTCGCCCGCGCGGACGGCCTGCACGCGGCGCTCCACCTCGTGCACGTCGCCGGCTCGCGGGGGCTCGCACCGCTGGACCTGGCCCGGCGCGCCGGGGCGCGCGTGGCCGCGTGCCACCCGGCGATGACGGTCCCGTCCGAGGCGGTCGAGCCCGAACGCCTCCACGGCGTCGCCTGGGCGGTGACGGCGGCGCCCGCGGACCGGGACTGGGCCCACGACCTCGTGCGCGATCTCGGCGGCGACCCGGTCGACGTGCCCGAGTCGGCCCGCGTGCTCTATCACGCCGGCCTGACCCTCGGTTCCAACGCGGCGGCCGCTGCCGTGGCCGCGGCCCGCCAGGCGCTGCTGGCCGCCGGGATCCGGCACCCGGAGACCTTCCTCGCCCCGCTGGCGGAGGCGAGCGTCGCCAACGTGCTGCGCGACGGCGCGGCCGCGCTGACCGGGCCGGTGGTGCGCGGTGACACCGGCACGATCGCCCGGCACCTCGACACCCTCGCTGCCGACCTGCCGGGGCTGGCGGCGACCTACCGTCGCCTCACCGCCGCGGTCCTCGACCAGGCCGCCCCCGCCGTGGACCCGGCCACCGTCGTCGCGCTGCGTCAGTTGCTGGAGGAGGAGTCGACGTGAGGCGCGTGACCACCATCGCGGCGCTGCGCCAGGACCTCGCCGCGGAACGCCGTCACGGGCACACGGTGGCGTTGGTGCCGACCCTCGGTGCCCTGCACGACGGCCACCTCGCCAACGTGCGGATCGCCGCCGGCCTCGCCGACGTGGTCGTCGTCAGCATCTTCGTCAACCCGACCCAGTTCGACCGGCCCGACGACCTGGCGGCCTACCCGCGCACGCTCGCCGCCGACGAGGCGGCGCTGCGCGCCCTCGGCGAGCACACGCCGGCGTACGTGTTCGTCCCGGAGGAGCGGGAGATGTACCCCCGCCCGCCCCGCACCACCGTCCACGTCAGCGGCATCACCGAGGTCCTCGAGGGGGCCTCACGCGCCGGTCACTTCGACGGGGTCGCGACCGTCGTGACCAAGCTGTTCAACATCGTCCAGCCCGACGTCGCCGTCTTCGGGCGCAAGGACTTCCAGCAGAACGTCGTGATCCGCCGCTTCGTCGAGGACCTGGACCAACCCGTCCGGCTGGTGTTCACCCCGACCGTCCGCGAGGACGACGGACTGGCCCGCTCGTCGCGCAACCAGCGCCTGGACGCCGACGGCCGGGCCACGGCCGCGGCGATCCCGCGGGCGCTGCGGGCGGCCGTGTCGGCAGCACGCCGGGCGCGGGCCGAGGGCCGGGCACCCGACCCGGTCCGGGTACGCGAGGCGGCCCTCGCTACCCTCACGGGCGGCCCGGACCTGGACGTCGACTACGTCGAGGTGGTCGATCCCGACACGCTGGCACCCCCCGACGCACCGCGCGGGGAGGAGGCCGGCGGCACCTCGACCGAGCCGACGTCCGCGCCGGGCCCGTCACGGCGGCTGCTCGTGGCGGTGGCCGCCTTCGTGGGTGACGTCCGGCTGATCGACAACGTGGAGATCGGCGACCCGGACGACGAGGAACGGCTGCTCGCCGCGACCGAGCCCACCGCGACGCCGCACGACTGACCGGTTGGAACCACGCCGGCCACGGCCGCCGATCCCGGCGCGTGGACGGCAGGAACGACACGGAGCCCTGATGCGCCGCACCATGATGAAGTCCAAGATCCACCGTGCCACCGTGACCGAGGCGAACCTGCACTACGTCGGCTCGATCACCATCGACCGCGACCTCATGGAGGCCGCCGACCTGCTGCCCAACGAGAAGGTGCAGGTGGTCGACAACGACAACGGCGCCCGGCTGGAGACCTACGTGATCGAGGGCCCGCGGGGCACCGGCACGATCTGCCTCAACGGCGCGGCCGCACGGCTCGTGCAGCCGGGCGACACGGTCATCATCATCAGCTACGCCGAACTCGACGACGCCGAGGCCCGCACCTGGGAGCCGACCGTGGTGTTCGTCGACGGTGACAACCGCCCGACCTCCACGGGGAGCGAGATCCATGGCGCCGTCGCCTGAGTCGACCACCATCACCCCGCCGCGCCACGCGCAGCCACCGCTGGACGCGCGCGGGCTGGCCGCTGCCAGCCGCGACGCCGTGCGGCGCGCGCTGCAGGAGGACCTCGGGGCCCACGGGGACGTGACCAGCGTCGCGACCGTGTCCGCCGACGCGACCGGCCGCGCCGACCTCGTGGCCCGCGCCGAGGGCGTCGTGGCCGGCACCTCGCTGGTGCCGGCGGTCTACGAACAGGTCGACCCGCGTGTCGAGGTGGCGCTGGAGGTCCGCGAGGGCGACGTCGTCTCGGCCGGGCAGCGGCTCGGGCAGGTGACCGGCCCGCTGCGCTCGATCCTCACCGGCGAGCGCACGGCGCTGAACTTCCTCACCCACCTGTCGGGCATTGCGACGCACACGTTCGCGTACGCCCGGGCCGTGGCCGGCACCGACTGCGTGGTCCGCGACACCCGCAAGACGACCCCCGGCCTCCGGCTGCTGGAGAAGGCCGCCGTGCGGGCCGGCGGCGGGGTCAGCCACCGCGTCGGACTCTACGACGCGCTGCTCGTCAAGGACAACCACGTCGCCGCGGCCGGGTCGGTGGCGGCCGCCACGCGCCGTGCCATCGCCCGCAGCGGTGGCCGCCCGGTGCAGGTCGAGGTCGACTCGCTGGAGGAGCTGGAGGAGGCCGTCACGGCGGGTGCCCGCGACCTGCTCCTCGACAACTTCGGCCTCGAGGACACCCGCACGGCGGTCGCCCGCGTGCGTGAGCTGGAGGCCCGGCACGGCCGGATCCTGCTGGAGTCGTCTGGACGCGTGACGCTGGCGACGGCCGGTGACTACGCCCGCACCGGCGTCGACCGGATCGCCGTCGGGGAGATCACGCACTCCGCGCCGCAGCTCGACATCGGCCTGGACATCCACCTCGGTGGCGCCGGCGGCGACGGAAGCGGAGCCTGACGTGCTGCTGGCCATCGACGTCGGCAACTCGAACACCGTGGTCGGCGTCTTCGACGGCGAGGAGCTGCTCGAACACTGGCGCCTGTCGACCGACGTCGAGCGCACCCCGGACGAGCTGATCCTGTCGCTGGCCGGCTTCCTCGGCTTCGCCGGGCTGGACCTGCACCGGCAGGTCGACGGGCTGGTCGCGGGCAGCGTCGTGCCGACGGTCACCGAGGTGGTCCGCGACATGGCCCACCGCTACCTGCCGTTCCGACCGGTGATCGTGGAACCGGGGGTGCGTACCGGCATCTCGCTGCGCCACGACCACCCGCAGGACATCGGCGCGGACCGGATCGTCAACGCCGTCGCCGCACACGCACGCTACGACGGTGCCGCCATCGTCGTCGACTTCGGCACGGCCACCAGCTTCGACGCGGTCAGCGCCGACGGCGCGTTCGTCGGCGGCGCGATCGCCCCCGGCGTCCACGTCGCCTCCGAGGCACTGGTCCAGCGCGCGGCCCGGTTGCCGAAGGTGGAGACCGTCACGCCGCCGTCGCCGATCGGGCGCTCGACCGTGACGGCCCTGCAGTCCGGCATCGTCTACGGCTTCGCCGGGCAGGTCGACGGGATCGTGCGCCGCATCGCGGCCGAGCTCGGCGGCGACGTCACGACGGTCGCGACGGGCGGCTGCGCACCCGCCGTGCTGGCGGCTTGCGAGACGATCGACGACTACGACCCGTGGCTGACACTCGACGGCCTGCGCCTGATCTGGCACCGGAATCAGTGACCTGCCGAGCGGGTAGCGTTGCGAGTCCGTTCCCGCCGACCGCGAGAGGTCGTCCTCGTGACCGACGACGCCACCCCGGAGCTGCCCGAACCCACCCGCGAGGGCGAGTCCAAGCTCGACGAGATCGTCGCGACCCGCCGCGCCAAGGTCGCGCAGCTGCGCGAGGCGGGCGTCGAACCCTACCCCGTGCGGTTCGCGCCGTCCGTGACCGTGGCGCAGGTGCGTGAGCGCTACCCGGATCTCGAGCCGGGCACGGAGACCGGTGACGAGGTGACCGTCGCCGGCCGGGTCGTGGCCAAGCGCGAGATGGGCCGGCTGCGGTTCCTCGTCGTGCGCGAGGACGGCCAGGACCTGCAGCTGTTCTGCCCCGTCAAGGCGCTCGACGGGCCCTCGCGCGAGCTCGTCGATCTCCTCGACGTCGGCGACTGGGTGGGTGCAACGGGTGAGGTGCTGGCGACCAAGACCGGCGAGCTGTCGGTCAAGCCGGCCACGCTGACGCTGCTGGGCAAGGGCCTGCGACCGCTGCCGTCGTCCTGGTACGGCCTGTCCGACACCGAGGCCCGCTTCCGGCAGCGAGAGCTCGACCTGACCGTCAACGCGGACGCCCGCCGGGTGTTCACCATCCGGGCGCGGGCGCTCAAGGCACTGCGCGCGGAGCTCGACGAACGCGGCTACGTCGAGGTGGAGACGCCGATGCTCCACCCGATCCCCGGCGGCGCGGCGGCCAAGCCGTTCGTGACCCACCACAACGCGCTGGACACCGACCTGTACCTGCGCATCGCGCCCGAGCTCTACCTCAAGCGGCTGATCGCCGGCGGCATGCGGCGCGTGTACGAGATCAACCGCAGCTTTCGCAACGAAGGGATGTCGCCGCGGCACAACCCCGAGTTCACGATGCTGGAGTCCTACGAGGCCTACGCCGACTACCACGACGTCATGGACCTCACCGAGGCGCTGTTCCGCCGCGCCGCGAACGAGGCGTTGGGCACGCTCGAGCTCACCTACCAAGGCCGTCCCGTGTCGCTGGCCGGTCCGTTCCGGCGTGCCAGCCTGCTCGACCTCACCCGCGAGGCGACCGGCCGCGACGACCTGTCCTACGAACTGCCCGTCGACGAGCTGCGCAAGCTGTGCCGCGAGCACGAGGTGCCGGTCGAGGACGCGTGGGGGGCCGGCAAGCTGGTGCTGGAGCTGTACGAGGCGCTGGTCGAGCACACCCTGTGGGACCCGACGTTCGTGATCGACTATCCCGTCGAGGTGTCACCGCTGGCGCGCCGGCATCGCGCGGACCCGCACGTCACGGAGCGTTTCGAACTGATCCTGGTCGGCCGTGAGCACGCCAACGCGTTCTCCGAGCTCATCGACCCCGACGACCAGCGGTCCCGCCTCGAGGCACAGGCCCGCGCGAAGGCGGCCGGGGACGAGGAGGCGATGGTCGTCGACGACGCGTACCTGCGCGCCATGGAGCTGGGCATGCCGCCGACCGGCGGGCTGGGCATCGGCGTCGACCGGCTCGTGATGCTGCTCGCCGACGTGGCCAACATCCGCGACGTCATCCTGTTCCCGACCCTGCGGCCCGAGGGATGACGGACGCGTTCGAGGTGCGCCCGCTCGGGCGGGTGCACGGCGGCCGCGCCGAGGTCGCCGACGACGACTGGGGCGACGTGCGGGCCGACCTGGTCCTGGACCCCGACGCCGTCGGTCCGGACGCGACCGCCGGGCTCGAGGCCTTCAGCCATCTCGAGGTGGTGTTCCTGTTCGACCGCGTCGATCCGCAGCACGTCACCACCGGTGCCCGCCACCCGCGCGGCAACACGGCGTGGCCGCGGGTCGGCATTCTCGCCCAGCGCGGGAAGAACCGTCCCAACCGGCTGGCGATCTCACGGTGCCGGCTGGTGGCGGTCGACGGTCTGCGCCTCACCGTCGAGGGGCTCGACGCGGTCGACGGCACCCCGGTGCTGGACGTCAAGCCGTGGATGGAGGAGTTCGCGCCGCAGGGACCGGTGCGTCAGCCGGCGTGGAGCCGCGAGTTGATGGCCGGCTACTGGCGGGCCGACGCATGACGACCTTCACGGTCTACACGTCGTCCTCGGACGCGATCGACCCGCGCTATCCGCAGGTCGCCGCCACGTTCGGCCGTCGCATCGGCGAGCGCGGTGACCGGCTGGTCTACGGCGGCACGGCCGTGGGGGTCATGGGCGTACTCGCCCGGGCGGTGCGCGAGGCCGGTGGACACGTCACGGGCGTGCTGCCGAGGCTGATGCACGAGCGCGGGATCGCCGACGAGGCCTGCGACGAGCTGCTGGTCACCGACGGCATGAGCGACCGCAAGCAGCACATGGTCGCCCGGGCGGACGCGTTCGTGGCACTGCCCGGCGGTTTCGGCACGCTCGAGGAGCTCCTCGAGGTGCTGACGTTGAAGCAGCTCGGCTACCACGACAAGCCGATCGTGCTGCTCAACGTCGACGGGTTCTACGACCCGCTGCTGGCCTTCTTCGAGGAGCTGTACGACACCGCGTTCGCAGCACCGGTCTACCGGGCCCTGTACGCCGTCGTTTCCGATGTGGACGCCCTGTTCGCGCACGTCGACACGTACGCTGGCACGAGCGTGCCGGCGAAGTGGGCCTGACCGCGTGACGGGTGAGGAGGCGGCGATGTTCGACGACCTCCCCACCGCACAGAAGCGGCTCGACGCCGCGACGGCCGAGCTGGACGCGCCCTTCGCGGTCCTCGACCTGGCCGCGTTCGACGCGAACGGTCGTGACCTGACGCGGCGGGCGGCCGGCAAGCCGATCCGGGTGGCGTCGAAGTCGCTGCGGTGCCGGTGGACCCTGGACCGGGCGCTGGCGTCCGTGCCGTCGGCCGGCGTCCTGGCGTACACGCTCGCGGAAGCGCTCTGGCTGGCCGAGCACGGCCGCGACGACCTGCTGGTCGCCTACCCGTGCGCGGACCGCGGTGCGCTGCGGGCCCTGTGCGGGGACGAGGACCTCGCGCGCCGCATCACCGTGACCATCGACGCGGTGGAGCAGCTCGACCTCGTCGACGCGGTGGCGCCGGCGGCGGCACGGCCCGCGGTGCGGGTGTGCCTCGACGTCGACGCCTCGCTGCCGCTCGCGGGCGGGCACGTGCGCATCGGCGCTCGGCGGTCCCCGGTGCGCTCACCCGCCGAGGCCGCCGCGCTGGCCCGCGCGGTCGTGACCCGTCGCGGGTTCGTGCTCGACGGGATGATGGCGTACGAGGCGCAGGTCGCCGGCGTCGGCGACGACCCCACGTACGGCCGCTGGCGCACGCCGGCGATCCGGGCGCTGCGCCGCCGGTCGGTGACCGAGTTCGCCCGTCGGCGCGCCGCGATCGTCGCCGCCGTCCGTGCCGTCGCCTCGGATGCCGGCCAGCCGCTGCGCTTCGTGAACGGCGGTGGCACCGGCTCGCTGGAGACCACCGCCGCCGAGCGCGCCGTCACCGAGGTCGCCGCCGGCTCCGGGTTCTACGGCCCGGCGCTGTTCGACGACTATCGCGACTTCACGCCGCGGCCGGCGGTGCTGTTCGCGCTGCCGGTGGTGCGCCGTCCGGGCCCGGGCGTCGCGACCGTGCTCGGTGGCGGCTACGTCGCCTCCGGCCCAGCCGGGCCGGACCGGCTGCCCCGCCCGGTGCTACCGGCCGGCCTGTCGCTCACCGGGACGGAGGGCGCGGGCGAGGTGCAGACACCGGTGCGCGGGCCGGCCGCCGACGGGCTACGCGTCGGCGATCGGGTGTGGTTCCGGCATGCGAAGGCCGGCGAGTTGTGCGAGCACTTCGAACGCCTGCACGTGATCGCCGACGACGCGGCCCCGTTCGCGGTGCCCACCTACCGCGGCGAGGGGCAGCGCTTCCTGTGACGCTCACGCCTCGGTCGCCGGCTCCTCGGCGAGGGCTGCGGCAACCGTCGCAGGCCGCGGCGCCACGGTTCGGTGCCAGCGCGTCGCTTCAGCCGACCAGGCCGAGGACGCGGTCGAGGTGGGGGTTGCGGAAGCGGCCATGCGGGTCGAGGCGGGACCGGACGGCGGCGAAGCGGTCCCAGGCCGGGTAGCGCGGCCGCAGGTCCTTCGCGGTGGCGGGGTGTCGCTTGCCCCAGTGCGGCCGCGCGCCATGGTGACGCGCCCGTTCCCAGACGCCGGCGAAGTAGTCGGCGAACGGCATGCCGGCGTAGGCGTGGACGGCGACGTAGACGGTGTCACGCCCGTACGCCGGCGACAGCAGGGCGTCGTCACCCGCCGACGTCCGGATCTCGATGGGGAAGTTCACCGGCAGCCGCCGCCGGCGGACGAACCGCAGGACCTCGCGGACCAGCGGGATGCCGGCTTCCCGGGGCAACGCCAACTCCATCTCCGTGAACCGCACGTCGCGGGGGCTCGCGAAGATGCGGTGCGCCTCGTCGACACGGGGCGCGTCGCCCGCCAGCCGCGACACGGTGCGGTTCAGTGTCGGGATCGCACCCGGCAGGCGACGGCCCAGGCGGCAGGTGGCGTCCAGCAGGTGCGTCGCCAGCAGCCGGTCGTACGCCCACCGCGTGACCGCCGGGCGCGGCCGGGACGGCCCTTCGGCCGGATCGTTGGTGCGGGTGAGCGCGTGCCCGCTGTACGGGAAGGCGTAGGCCTCGAAGTGGCGGTGGGCGTGCGCGCGGTCGAGGAAGCCGTCGAGCACCTCGTCCACCGGCTCGACACGGTCGTGACCGTGCAGCCGGTAGGCGGCGGTCGCCTGCAGCGTGACCTCGGTGACGACCCCGAGCGCGCCGAGGCCCACCCGTGCAGCCAGGAACGGGTCGCCGTCGGCAGCCGTGAGCTCGTGCACCGCGCCGACCCCGTCGACGAGCTGCAGCGCGACGACCTGGGTGGCCAGGTTGCCGAGGCTCGCCCCGGTGCCGTGGGTGCCCGTCGCGATCGCCCCCGCCACGGTCTGGCGGTCGATGTCGCCGAGGTTCTGGAAGGCGAGGTCCGCGCCGAGGAGGAGCTCGGCGAGGCGGCCGAGGCGCACGCCGGCCTGTAGGCGCACCTGCTGGCGGTCGACGTCGACGGCGAGGATCCGGTCCATCGCACCGAGGTCGACCAGCACCCCGTCGGTGGGCACCAGCGGCGTGAACGAGTGCCCGGAGCCGGCGGGCCTGACGGCGAGCCCCTCACCGGCGGCCCGGTCGACGAGCCGCGTGACGTCCCGGGTCGTGCGCGGCCGCTCGATCCGGCCGGGCGTGCACGTGAGCTCCCGCGACCAGTTCGACCAGGCCGCGAGTCGCGGCTCAGTCGTCGGCGCGCTCACGGAGCCATCGTGCCAGGTCGCGTGCCGCGTCGGCCGGGTTCTCCTCCGCGGGGTCGTCGTCCGCCGCGGGGTCGTCGTCGGTCGCCTCGACGTCCTCGCCGCCACCCGGCTCCGGCGGCGGCGTGTCCGCGCCACCGTCGACCAACTGCAGCAGCACGACGACCGCCAGCACGGCGAGCCCCAGCAGCGCCACCAACCGCCACGCCCGTGACCCACCGCCGGGCGCGCCCGGCGCGGGCGCGGTCGCGTCCGGGGCCGCGTCCAGCGGCGCGACCGGGGTGTCGGCGGCCGCGCCGGCGGGCAGCAGCGCCGTCGTCTCGCGCGGCTCGCGCGGCGTGGTGGTCTTCCGCCGGGGCGGGGGCCCGGCCGGCGTCGGTGCGACGGCCCGCAGGTCCACGGTGGTGTCGTCGGCGACCGCGTCCACGGCCTCCGCCGCCGCCAGTGGGCCGCTCTCCGCCCATTCCAGCAGGGCGTCCTCCGCCGAGCGGGGCCGCGCCTCGGGGTCGTCGGCGGTCAGGCGGGTCAGCAGCCGACCGAGCCCGACGGGCAGGCCCGCGACGTCCCGCGCCGGCGTGTCGGACGGGGGCGATCCGGTCAGCAACTCGACCAGCGTCGCTCCCAGCGCGTAGAGGTCGGTCCGGACCGAGGCCGGTGCCCCGCGCAGGCGCTCGGGCGCCAGGTACGAGCGGGTGCCCAGCACGAAGCCGGTGCGCGTGAGGCCCGGCACGTCGGCGGCTTCCGCGACCCCGAAGTCGGCAACCTTGACGGCCCCGTCCGGGCCGCACAGCAGGTTGCCCGGTTTCACGTCGCGGTGCAGCACACCGGCCGCGTGGGCGGCCGCGAGCCCGGCGAGCGCCTGCGCTGCCACCTCGACGACGTCGTAGGGGTCCAGCGGGCCGTCCCGGCGCAGCACGTCCGCGAGGCTCGGGCCGTCGACGAGTTCCATGACGAGGTAGGGCCGACCGGCCTCCTCGCCGACGTCGTGCACCGTGACGACGTGTGGATCCGTGACACGGGCCGCGGCGCGCGCCTCGCGAAGGAAGCGCTCGCGGGCGTCGGCGTCCGCGGCGAGGTTGTCCGCCAGCAGCTTCACGGCCACGTCACGGTCCAGCACCGTGTCGCGGGCGCGCCGCACGAGGCCCATCCCGCCCGCACCGAGAAGTTCCCCGAGCTCGTACCGGCCGCCGGCGAGCACGTCGGCCGCGCCCGACGCGTTCACCCGCGCCCCTTGCCCTCGCCCCGGCCCTTGCCCTCGTTGCCCTTGCCCTCGTTGCCCTTGCCCTCGCTGCCCTTGCCCGGATTGCCCTTGGCCTCGTCGCGGCCCTTGGCCTCGTCGCGGCCCTTGGCCTCGTCGCGGCCCTTGGCCTCGTCGCGGTCCTTGGCCTCGTCGGATCCCTCCGCCTGGCCGCCGCCGTCCGCGCCGTCGTCGGCGTCGGCGGCCTCGTCCGTCGCGGCCGAGTCAGCCGCGGCCACCTCGGCCGGCGCGTCGGGTTCGCAGGTGACGTCCGTGGTGACCTGCTCGGCCACGTACTCGATCCGGGCAACCACGTCGTCGGGCACCTCGCCGGCGACGTGACCCTCACGGGCCTGGGCGAGCAGGCTCTGGGCCTGTGCGAGCGCGTCGCAGGCGTCGTCACGCTCGAGGTGCCGGGCCAGCACCTCGGCGCCCTCGGCGAGGTCGCCGGCGACGCCCGTCGTCAGCTCCGAGCCCTCCGCGGAGGAGCACGCGCTCGCGAGTCCCGCCAGCGCCATGAGCAGGGACGGCACGACGACTCCTCGGCACGACCGAGGAGCGCGGCGACGGAAGGGTGGGACGCGCATGACCGGGACAGCGTACGGGGGCTCGCCGCCCGCCCGGCCGGCGCGCGTCGTCCGTCGGACATGGTCCTCGTGCGCGCCACGCCCGGGCGGTTCGCCGACGCCCCGCGCCACGAGCGTCGGGGAAGGTTCCCGCGGCGCGGCGCGTTGACACTTGACCGGCCTGCGTGCCGGATCGCACGTCCTGTCGCGGCATTCCTTGCGTCGACGCCACTAAGGCCGACGTCCATCCCCTACGGACGTGACGTACACCAGAAGACAGCTTTCGAGCTTCCGTTACGATCGTCCGGGCCAACACGAAGTCCTCAGCCGGAGGACTCCCCGGCCCGACGTGGGAGTCAGTCCTATGTTCGAGCGGTTCACCGACCGAGCCCGACGGGTGGTCGTCCTCGCGCAGGAAGAAGCGAGGATGCTCAACCACAACTACATCGGTACCGAGCACATCCTGCTCGGTCTCATCCACGAGGGCGAGGGCGTCGCCGCCAAGGCGCTCGAGTCGATGAGCATCTCGCTCGAGGCCGTCCGCAATCAGGTGACGGAAATCATCGGTCGCGGCCAGACGGCACCGGCGGGGCACATCCCCTTCACCCCGCGTGCCAAGAAGGTCCTCGAGCTCTCCCTGCGCGAGGCCCTGCAGCTCGGCCACAACTACATCGGCACGGAGCACATCCTGCTCGGCCTCATCCGCGAGGGTGAGGGTGTGGCCGCCCAGGTCCTGCAGAAGCTGGGCGCCGACCTCAACCGCGTGCGCCAGCAGGTCATCCAGCTGCTGTCCGGCTACGCCGGTGGGGAGCCGGGCAAGGCCGGTGCCGGTGTCGGCGAGGGCTCGCGCGAGGGGTCGCGCGAGGGCTCCACGATCCTCGACCAGTTCGGCCGCAACCTGACCCAGGCCGCCCGCGACGGCGAGCTCGACCCGGTCATCGGCCGGGCGCGCGAGATCGAGCGCGTCATGCAGGTCCTGTCGCGGCGGACGAAGAACAACCCCGTCCTGATCGGCGAGCCGGGCGTCGGCAAGACCGCCATCGTCGAGGGCCTCGCCCAGCGGATCGTGGCCGGCGAGGTGCCGGAGACGTTGCGCGACAAGCACCTGTACACCCTCGACCTCGGCGCACTGGTCGCCGGGTCTCGCTACCGCGGTGACTTCGAGGAGCGCCTGAAGAAGGTCCTGAAGGAGATCACCTCCCGCGGCGACATCATCCTGTTCATCGACGAGATCCACACCCTCGTCGGTGCCGGTGCCGCCGAAGGTGCCATCGACGCCGCCTCGATCCTCAAGCCCATGCTGGCCCGCGGCGAGATCCAGACCGTCGGTGCGACGACCCTCGACGAGTACCGCAAGCACCTGGAGAAGGACGCCGCGCTCGAGCGCCGGTTCCAGCCCGTGAAGGTCGAGGAGCCCTCGATGGAGCACTCCATCGAGATCCTCAAGGGCCTGCGCGACCGCTACGAGGCGCACCACCGTGTGACCATCACCGACGAGGCGCTGGTGGCCGCGGCCGAGCTGGCCGACCGCTACATCTCCGACCGCTACCTGCCGGACAAGGCCATCGACCTCATCGACGAGGCCGGCTCGCGCCTGCGCATCCGGTCGATGACCACCCCGCCCGACCTCGCGGACCTCGACACGGAGATCGAGCGCGCCCGCAAGGCCAAGGAAGACGCGATCGACGCGCAGGACTTCGAGCGCGCCGCCGCCCTGCGCGACGAGGAGAAGAAGCTCATCGAGCGTCGCTCCGCCCGCGAGGACGAGTGGCGGACCGAGGGCATGGACACCGTGCTCACGGTCGACGAGGAGGTCATCGCCGAGGTCCTCGCGACCTGGACGGGCATCCCGGTCTTCAAGCTCACGCAGGAGGAGACCGAGAAGCTGCTGCACATGGAGGATCACCTCCACGAGCGGGTCATCGGTCAGCACCAGTCGATCCAGGCCGTGTCCAAGGCGATCCGGCGCACCCGTGCCGGCCTGAAGGACCCCAAGCGCCCGGCCGGCTCGTTCATCTTCCTCGGCCCCTCCGGCGTCGGGAAGACCGAGCTCGCCAAGACCCTCGCCGAGTACCTCTTCGGTGACGAGGACGCGCTGATCCACCTCGACATGTCCGAGTACATGGAGAAGCACACGGTCAGCCGGCTCATCGGCTCGCCGCCCGGCTACGTCGGCTACGACGAGGGTGGCCAGCTCACCGAGCAGGTGCGCCGCAAGCCGTTCTCCGTCGTGCTGTTCGACGAGGTGGAGAAGGCCCACCCGGACGTGTTCAACACGCTCCTGCAGATCCTCGAGGACGGTCGCCTGACCGACGCGCAGGGTCGCACGGTGGACTTCAAGAACACGATCCTCATCATGACGTCCAACCTCGGCACGAAGAACCTCACCGCGCCGGCCGTCGGCTTCGTCCAGCAGGACGACGACTCGATGTACGAGAAGATGAAGCGGCAGGTGGACGAAGAGCTCAAGAAGCACTTCCGGCCGGAGTTCCTCAACCGCATCGACGAGACGATCGTCTTCCACCCCCTCACCCGCGAGGAGGTCAAGGAGATCGTCGACCTGATGATCACCCGCGTGAAGACGCAGCTGCGCGCCCGGGACCTCGACCTCGAGCTGACCGACGCGCTCAAGAGCTGGCTCGCGCAGAAGGGCTACGACCCGCAGCTCGGCGCCCGTCCGCTGCGCCGCACCATCCAGCGCGAGCTCGAGGACAAGCTCTCCGAGCGGATGTTGCAGGGTGAATTCAGCGCCGGACAGCTGATCGTCGCCGACGTCGATCCCGACAGCGACGCGGTCGCGTTCCGAGCGGTGGACTCGCCGTCCGCGCCGGACGTCCCGCCGATCGAGCTGGCGGGCGGCGACCGCGACGGCGAGCAGGACGAGTAGTCCCGACGGCGGCGGACGACACACCGACGAGGGCGGGCCCACGGGCCCGCCCTCGTTCCGTCCTCCACCCGCCGGCTACACGTGGTGGTGGACCCAGACGTTGGGTTCGACGTACACGGCGTGATCGTGCTCGACGCTGACGTGGACGCGACTGAGCGCGCCGTCGACGAACGTGGGACCCGACCGGTCGAGGGGCAGCCCGGTCCACGACCGCCACTGCGCGAGCGTGCCGGGGATGGTCATCGACAGCGGCGCGACCGCCACGACGTCGGCGCCGGCGCGCACGTGGACCCGCAGCCACGGGTCGTGGGGCAGGCCGTCAGGGCGCGTCCGGAAGGCGTACTCGGCCATGGGGGTGTCGGGTTCGAGGTGCTTGTGGTTGGGCCGCACCGGCGCGAACAGGTCGCGCAACCCCATGGCGGCGACCGCGTCGCGCAGGGCACCGAGCATCAGCACCGACAGCCCGGTACCTCGTAGGTGGGGCAGCACGGAGATCTCCAGCGCCGAGGCCGCTGTCGGCGAGCGGCCCTCCGCGTGGTCGGCCATGCCCCGCTCCAGGATCGCGTCCCACCCCCGCGCCGGGAGGTCCGCGGGTGGGCCGTCCCAGGCGAAGGTCAGGCCATGCGCCTTGGCGACGGCCCGGTCCTGGTCGTCGACCGCCAGCAACTGGAGCTGCGGGAAGCGCTCCGGCAGGTGATCCATCAGCCTGGCGACGGGGTCGTGCAGCATGAACGCGGGCCAGCCGTCCGAGAACGCCCACAGCTGGTCACCCAGGTCCGGACGCTCGGCGAGCGACACGACACGAACGTCCACGACGGCATCTCCGCAGGAGGTGGAGGCAGCCGGCGGACCCTAGCCGCTGCCGCGACGGTGCCGGCGGCCGCCGGGTAGGCTCGACCTTCTACGGGGCGGCAGGAGACCGACGTGAGCCATCAGCCCAGCGAAGCCGTCGAGATGTACCTGCGCACGGTCCTCGAGCTGGAGGAGGAGGGCGTGCCGGCCCTCCGCGCCCGGCTCTCCGAGCGGCTGGGGCTGTCGGCACCAGCCGTGTCCGAGGGGGTCGCCCGGCTGGAGCAGGTCGGGCTGGTCGAGTTGCAGGCGGACCGCACCATCGCCCTGACCTCCCGGGGCCGCGAGCGTGCCGAGCACGTCATGCGCAAGCACCGTCTCGCCGAGCGGCTGCTGGTCGACGTGCTCGGGCTCGAGCACGAGCACGTCCACGAGGAGGCGTGCCGCTGGGAGCACGTCATCTCCGACCGGGTCGAGGCCAAACTGCTGGAGTTCCTCGGCAACCCGACCACCTCGCCCTACGGCAACCCGATCCCGGGAGCCACGCCCAGCGAGCAGGAACCGGTCAGCCTGGCCACGACCGAGGCCGACGAGGTCGTCATCACCTACATCTCGGAGAAGCTGCAGAGCGACCACGACGTCGTGACCCAGCTGCGCGAGCACGGGATGTGGGCCGGCGTGCAGGTCAGCGTCGAACGCGGCCCGCGGGCGGTGCGGCTGCGGACCGACGGCCACGAGGTCGAGTTGCCGAGCGACGACGCGAAGCTCGTCTTCGTCACCCCCGCCTGAAACGGCGGGTGGCCGCCCCTCAGGGGCGGCCACGTCGTGGTGCGGTGTGCTCAGGTCGTGGGATCCTGGTCGATCTCGCCGCGCCAGGCCCCGGTCTCCATGCCGCGCTCTTCGATGAAGCCCTTGAAGTTCTCCAGGTCACGCTGGACGTTGCGCTCGATGACACCGGTCGCGTCGCCGACCTTCTCGGCCCAGTCGGTGGGCTCGATGTCCATCTGCACCATGACGCGGGTCTTGCCCTCGTCGATCTTGTGGAACGTGACGACGCCGGCGTGCTTCGTCTCGCCGCGGCTGCGCCACGCGACCCGCTGGTCAGGCTCCTGCTCGGTGATGTCGGCATCCCACTCGCGCTCCTGGCCCGCGACGTTCACGACCCAGTGCGTGGTGGCGTCATCGAGCTGGTCGATGCGCTCGACGTCCTCCATGAACTGAGGGAAGTCCTCGAACTGCGTCCACTGGTCGTAGGCGGTACGCACCGGGACCTCGACCTCGATCGACTTCTCGATGGTGCTCATGGCGTCTCCTTCTCCGGACGGGAGATCACGATGCCCCGTGATCGGCCGCGCCGCGGGCCGTAATGGCATCCGATGGTCACCCGACCGGCGGTCACCGGCCGGCGTCCCTGGGATGCAGGCCCCGCCCTGCGCGAGGTCACCGGTGGCGTCCGGGTGTGCCGCGCCGTGCCGGCCGGGTACCGTTCGCGCGCCCCCGCCACCAAGGTGTTCCTCGTCGTGTCTGCGTCCATGTCCGTCGCCCCTGCGCCGGCACGGGTGCCCACCCTGGCCGAACGGCTGTTGGGCTGGGCGCGCGAGACCCGGCGCGACCTGCCCTGGCGCCGGACCCGGGACCCCTGGGCGATCCTGGTGTCCGAGCTCATGCTCCAGCAGACGCAGGTGGCCCGGGTCCTGCCGCGCTACCGCGAGTTCCTCGACCGCTTCCCGACCCCCCAGGCCTGCGCCGACGCCGCGCCGGGCGAGGTCGTGAAGCACTGGGCCGGGCTCGGTTACAACCGGCGGGCGCTCAACCTGCACCGCACCGCGGTCGCCGTGGTCGAACGTCACGAAGGCCGGCTGCCGGACGACCTCGACGCCCTGCTGGCCCTGCCCGGTATCGGCCCGTACACGGCGCGGGCCGTGCTGGCCTTCGCCTTCGAGCGCGACCACGGCGTCGTCGACACCAACGCGGCCCGGTTCCTGGCCCGCGCCGTCGCCGGTCGTCGCCTCCAGGCCCGCGAGGCACAGGCGCTGGCCGACGCGCATGTCCCACCTGGTGCAGCGTGGGAGTGGAACCAGGCGGTCCTGGACCTCGGCGCGACCGTCTGCGTGAAGCGCGGTCCGCGCTGCGAACGCTGTCCGCTGCAGTCCACCTGTGCCTGGTTCGCCGCCGGCCTGCCGGACCCCGATCCCGCCGACGGCAGCGCCGGTACCTCGACGCCGCAGGCGCGTTTCGAGGGCTCCGACCGCCAGGGACGCGGCCGGCTGGTGCAGGCGCTGCGAACGGGACCGCTGGAGATCGCCCGGCTGGCCGACGTCGCAGGCTGGCCCGACGACCCCGACCGTGCCCACCGCATCGCCGACGCGCTGGTCCAGGAGGGGCTCGCGGAGTACGTCGACGGCCAACTCGCACTGCCGCACTGACGTGGACGTCGCCGACCGGCTCGCGGCGCACCTGGCCGACGGTGGCGCGCTGACGGTGCCGATGCTGGTCCGGGCCCTGCGCGCCGACGGGTCGCGGCTGCCGCGCTCGATGGTGGAGCGGGTGCTGGCACGTGACGCCAGGTTCGTCTGCGACGGCGACGCCACGAAGCCGCGCTGGTCGCTCGCGGAGGACGCCGAGGTGGCGCCGGCCGCCGTCGGCACCCGCGCGCGACTCGACCTGCTTGCCCTGCGCCAGTGGCAGGCCGAGGCGCTGGCGGCCTGGTCGCAGAGCGGCCGGGGCGTGGTCGAGGCCGTGACCGGCACCGGCAAGACGCGCCTGGCGATGGCGGCGATCCGGATCGTCGCCGACCGTGGCGGTCGCGCGCTGGTGCTCGCCCCCACGCTGGAGTTGCAGGACCAGTGGGCCCGCGAGCTCAGGACCGCCGCCCCCGACCTGCGCGTCGGCCGGCTGGGCGGTGGCCGGCGCGACGACCTGTTCGACTTCGACGTGGTGGTGTCGACGCCGCACTCGGCCGCGACCGTGCCGATCGAGCCGCCACCCGGCGCACCAGGCCTCCTCGTCGCCGACGAGGCCCACCGCTACGGCGCCCCGACCTGGGGGGCGGCGCTGCAGGCGGCGTTTCCCCTGCGCCTGGCGCTGACCGCCACCTACGAGCGCAACGACGACGGACTCGTCGAGGTCCTCGAGCCCTACTTCGGCGGGGTCGTGCACCGCTACGACTACGACCGCGCCGTGGCCGACGGCACCATCGCGCCCTTCCGCATCGCGACGGTCGGCGTGCGCCTGCGTGGCGACGAGCAGGACGCCTACGACCGCGCCGACGCGCGTGCCCGCCAGCTGCACCGCGAGCTGGTGGGTGGGCTGGGCATGCCGAAGGACCCTCGCAAGCTGTTCGCGGCGGTGTCAGCCGTGGTGGCCGAGGCGGAGACCTCGCGCCGCGACGGCGCGCAGGTGCGGGCCTGCCGCGAGTACCTGGTGCGGGTCCGTGAACGACGGGAGGTCGCGGCCACCTGCGAGGGCAAGCTGCACGTGTGTGCCGCGGCCGCGGCCGGGCTGGCCGGGCGGCGGACGTTGGTCTTCACCGACACCGTGGAGCAGGCGGACGACGCCGTGGCCGAGCTGGTGCGGGCCGGCGTGCACGCGGAGACCCTGCACGGTGGCCTGAGCGACGACAAGCGCCGGATCCGCCTGGCGCAGTTCCGCCGGGGCCGGATCGACGCCCTGGTCGCGCCGCGTGTGCTCGACGAGGGTGTCGACGTGCCCGACGCGGAGGTGGCGCTCGTGCTCGCCAACTTCCGCACCCGCCGCCAGCTGGTCCAGCGGCTCGGTCGCGTGTTGCGGCAGAAGGCGGACGGTCGGCCGGCCACGCTCGTCCTCGCCCACGCGATCGGCACGCACGAGGACCCCGCCCGCGGCGGCCACGCGGACTTCCTGCGCCAGGTCCGTGACGTCGCCCTCGAGGTCGCCGGGATGGACCTCGACGCCGATGCCGTCGGCCTCGGCCGCTGGTTGGCACAGGGCGGGCCGACGGCGCCGACGCGGCCATGATCATGCGAACCCGCGGGCTGGACATGGGCGTGCGGTCGTCCAGTAGTCTGCGCGGCGGCCGCGCGGCGCCGATGGGCGCCAGCACCCCGCGACGCGGCCGGCAACGGGCGTCCACGAGCGCGACGCCGCAACCGGACCCGGGAGGAGGACGGCGTGCCCGACCCGTCGCGTGACGAGGGACTGCGCAGCGTCCTCGCCATGCTCGCCCCGGGCTCGCCGCTACGCGAGGGCATCGAACGGGTGATCCGCGCCGGGCGCGGTGCCCTGGTCGTGATCGGCTGGACGCCGGAGATCGAGGCCGTGGTGTCGGGCGGCTTCGTCATCGACATCGGCGCGACCAGCCAGCGGGTCGCCGAGCTCGCCAAGATGGACGGTGCGCTCGTGTTGGACGGCGACGCGCAGCGCATTCTGCGCGCCAACGTCCACCTCGTGCCCGACCCGGCGATCGAGACGTCGGAGACCGGGACCCGTCACCGCTCCGCGGAACGCACCGCCCGGCAGACCGGGCAGCCGGTCATCGCCGTGTCGGAGTCGATGGGCATGGTCACGCTGTACTACGGCGACCGCCGCCACACGGTGGAAGAGGTGTCGGCGTTGCTGTTCCGGGCCAACCAGGCCCTGTCGACGCTGGAGCGCTACCGCGCCCGGCTCGACGAGGTGTCCGCGACGCTGGCCGCGCGGGAGGTCGAGGACGCGGTCACCGTGCGCGACGTGGTGCTGACGCTGCAGCGGGCGGAGATGCTGCGGCGCATCGCCCTCGAGGTCGAGGACCACGTGGTCGAGCTCGGCTCCGAGGGCCGGCTGATCCAGCTGCAGCTGGACGAGTTGGTGGCGTCCGTCGCCGACGACCGCGAACTGGTCGTGCGCGACTACCTCGCCGACCGGCGCCGCAAGCTGCCGCGGGTGCTCGACGACGTCGCCGCGCTGTCGACCGACGACCTGCTCGACAGCGAGCTGGTGGCGACCATCCTCGCCTACGACGAGGAGGAGCTGGACCGCCCGGTGACGCCGCGGGGCTACCGTCTGCTGTCGCGGATCCCGCGGCTGCCGCCCCGGGTCGTGGAGCGCCTGGTCGACCGGTTCGGCAACCTGCCACGCATCATGGAGGCCTCGATCGCGGAGCTCGACGAGGTCGAGGGCGTGGGTGAGTCGCGGGCGCGGACCATCCAGGACGGCCTGCGTCGACTGGCCGAGGCGAGCCTCCTCGAGCGCTACGTCTGAGCCCCGTCCTGGCCGTTCGGCCCCCATCGTGCGTCCAGGACTAGGCCTCGGAACGGTGAGAACTGCCCTCTGACCTGCGGTTTCGCATGGGGGCCGGTTGAGGCTGACCATGTACGTGTGGTAGGGTCCAGTCGCACGTCCGCACTGCGCGTGTGCCGCGTCCACGGAAGGGTCGTCCAGGAGCCGCTCGGTCTGGCGCCTCGACCCGGTGCCGAAGGCCACGCGGTGCGACGTCCCCGACTTCCCCCACCGGCCCGCGTGGTCGCGTGCGTCCATCCGGAAGAACGAGGAGCAGCCACTCATGGCCTACAGCGTCGGCGACACCGTCATCTATCCCCACCACGGCGCAGCGGTCATCGAGCGGAAGGAAGCTCGCGAACTCAAGGGCGAGCCTCGCGAGTACCTCGTCCTGCGCCTGACCTACGGGGATCTGACGCTGATGGTGCCGGCCGACTCCTGTGAAGAGGTCGGGATCCGCAGCGTGGTCTCGAAGAAGGAGGTCGAGCAGGTCCTCGACGTCCTGCGCGAGCCCGAGGGCAAGGCCGCCGGCAACTGGTCGCGGCGTTTCAAGGCCAACTACGAGAAGCTGCGCTCCGGCGACATCTTCCAGGTCGCCGAGGTCGTGCGGAACCTCGCCACGCGCGAGAAGGACAAGGGCCTGTCCGCCGGCGAGAAGCGCATGCTGACCAAGGCGAAGCAGATCCTGCTCTCCGAGCTGGCCGTCGCCATCAAGAAGGACGAGGCCAAGGCCGAGGAGCTGGTGGAGAAGGTGCTGGCCGAGTCCCAGGCCGCCTGACGTCCGCCGTCGCCTGATCACGACGCGTCACGACGACCGCCCGCTGCGCCGGGCGGTCGTCGCCGTCGTACGCCCGTGATGGGCCGCACGTTGCCGCCGAGGCGCTAGAACAGCACGTGCATCCGAGGAGCGAGCGAGGAAGCCGTCGTGTCCCACCCGCGTGCCGGCCGGCCCATGGCCGAGGTGCTGCGCCTGGCGGTCGTGCTGCTGCTGACCGCGGCGGGGCACGCGGTCGGGGTCGGGATCGACGACGCCCTGGGCCGTGGCGAGCCGGAGACCACGCAACTGGTCACGGCCGTGCTGGGGGCGCTGGGGGGCTACCTCGTCGGCGGGGTGCTGGGCCGTGCGCTGGTCCGGGGCGTCGACCGTGCGGGCTCGGCGCTCGCGCCCGTGCCGGCCGTGCAGTTGGTGGCGGCCTGCATCGGTGCGGCGGTCGGTGCCCTGGCCGGGCTGGTGGTGCTCCTGCCGGTCCTGTTGCTGCCCTACCAGCGCTACACCGTGCCGGTGGCACTGCTGATCGTGCTGGTGCTGGCCTATGGCGGCGGCCGTCTCGGCAGCCTGCGGGGGGCCGACCTCGCGCGCTTCGTCGGCCTGCGCGGTCGGCTGGACGTGCGCACGCCGTCGAAGGGCGCCGGCACGAAGGTCGTCGACTCCTCGGCGCTGGTCGACGGCCGCGTCATCGAGGTCGCCCGGGCCGGCTTCCTGGAGGGCACGTTGGTCGTGCCCACCTTCGTGCTCGAGGAACTGCAGGCGCTCGCGGACTCCGGTGACGAACGGCGCCGGCGGGGCGGCCGGCGCGGGCTGGAGACGTTGCACGTGCTACAGGACGAGTCGCTCGTCGCCGTGGAGGTGACCGACGACCCGGTCGAAGGCGTCCGCGAGGTCGACGCGAAGCTGGCGGCGCTGTGCCGCAGCCGCGGCGCCGCGCTCGTGACCACCGACGGCAACCTCGCGCGGACGGCGGAGATCGCCGGCCTGCGGGTGCTCAACCTCCATGCCCTGGCCGACGCGGTCCGCCCACCGGTCGTGCCAGGCGACCGGCTCACGTTGCGGCTGGTGCGAACCGGTCGCGACGCCGGCCAGGCCATCGGCTACCTCGACGACGGCACGATGGTCGTCGTGCAGGAGGCGGCCGACCGGGTCGGCAGCGACGTCACCGTCGACGTGACCTCGATCGTGCAGCATCGGCAGGGCCGCATGCTGTTCGCCAACCCCGCCGTCGACGGGCGGGCGGTGGCCGGGTGAGCGTCGGTGTCGTGGTCGTCGCGGCCGGCCGCGGCGAACGCCTCGGCGAGGGGCAGCCGAAGGCACTGGTGGCGCTGGCCGGCGAGCCGCTGCTCGTCCACGCCGTGCGCGGTGTCCTGGCCGCCGGCATGCCGCCACCGGTGATCGTCCACACCCCCGACGCCGCATCCGCCTTCCGTTCCGCCCTCGCCGACCTGCCGGTCACGGCCCTGGTGCCCGGGGGCTCCACCCGCACCGCCAGCGTCGCCGCCGGTCTGGCCGCACTGCCCGACGACGTCGACGTCGTCCTCGTGCACGACGCCGCCCGCGCGCTGACCCCGCCCCGCGTGATCCGGGCCGTCGCGCAGGCCATCACCGGTGAGGTGGTCGCGGCCGCGCCGGGCCTGCCGGTCGCCGACACGCTCAAGCGGGTCGCCGGGGGTCGCGTGCTGGGAACGGTCGACCGCGACGGCCTCGTCGCCGTCCAGACTCCCCAGGCCTTCACCCGGGCCGCGCTGGCCGCCGCGCACGCCTCCGGCGCGGCGGCCACCGACGACCTCGCGCTGGTCGAGCGCCTCCTCGACGCCGGGCGGCTGCACGGGCGCATCGAGGTGGTCGAAGGCGCGGCGGAGGCGATGAAGGTGACCTACCGCCACGACCTGGCCGTCGCCGAAGCGCTCCTGCACCGCCACGACCAGGAGTGAGCATGGACCTGCGCATCGGCAACGGCCTGGACGTCCACCCCTTCACCGACGACCCGGACCGTCGCCTCGTGCTCGCCGGCGTCGAGGTGCCCGACGGTCCCGGCCTCGCCGGCCACTCGGACGCCGACGTGGCGGCCCACGCGGTGGCCGACGCCCTCCTCGGCGCCCTGGCGCTGGGCGACCTCGGCAGCTGGTTCGGGGTGGACCGGCCGGAGGTCGCCGGGGCCGACTCGCTGACGCTGTTGGGCACCGTGGTCGCGGGCGTCAGCGAGCGCGGCTGGCAGGTCGGCAACGTCGACGTGACCGTCGTCGCCCAGCGGCCGCGGCTGGCCCCGTACCGCGAGCGCATGCGTGAACGGCTGGCCCCGGTGCTGCACCTCGAGGTCGACGCCGTGTCGGTCAAGTTCACGACCACGGACCGGCTCGGGTTCCTGGGGCGGGCCGAGGGGATCGCCGCGTGGGCCAGCGCCGTCGTGGTCCGGCGAGGCGGCATTGACGGGCCCCATTAGACTCGTCAGTCGTGCGCCCGGCCTCCAGCCCCCGCCCGCGGCGCCCCGCCACACTCCCGATCCGGTGGTCGACGACGTTGTCCCTGGTCATCTACGACACCCTGCGCCGCGACAAGGTCGCCTTCGAGCCGCGTGAGCCGAACCGCGTGTCGCTGTACGTCTGCGGCCCGACGGTGCAGGCCGACGCCCACGTCGGTCACGGGCGCCTCGCGGTCGTCACCGACATGCTGCGGCGCTACCTCGACTACGCCGGCAACGACGTCACGTTCGTGCAGAACGTCACCGACATCGACGACAAGATCATCCTGCGCGCCCGCCGCGAGAAGGTGTCGCCGGCGGAGATCTCCACGCGTTACACGCGGGCCTGGAACCGGACCATGGACGCGCTGGGGGTGCTGCCGCCCGACGTGCAGCCGCTCGCGACCGGCCACCTGCTGGAGATGCAGGCGCTGATCCAGGAACTGATCGACCAGGACAAGGCGTACGCCGTGGACGGCGACGTCTTCTTCCGGGTCCGCTCCTTCGAGGGCTACGGCAAGCTGTCGCGGCGGCGCATCGACGACATGCAGCAGGGCGAGGACGTCGTCGACGCCGACCGCAAGGAGGACCCGCTCGACTTCGCGATGTGGAAGTCGGCCAAGCCCGGCGAGCCGTCGTGGCCGTCCCCGTGGGGCGACGGTCGCCCCGGCTGGCACATCGAGTGCTCGGCGATGGCGGCCAAGCACCTCGGCGAGGGCTTCGACATCCACTGCGGCGGCCTCGACCTGGTCTTCCCGCATCACGAGAACGAGATCGCCCAGCACGAGGCCGCCCACGGTGGCGTCTTCGCCCGCCACTGGGTCCACAACGGCATGGTGCGCATGGGCGAGGAGAAGATGTCCAAGTCCGTCGGCAACGTCGTCGGACTGCAGGAGGCGCTCGACGAGTGGGGCGTCGGCCCGCTGCGCCTGTGGTACCTCTCGGCCCACCACCGCAGCCCGCTCACCTACGAGGACGAGCGGCTGCGCGACGCGGCCGCCGCCCACCAGCGCCTCACCACGTTCCTGCGCTCGGCGCGTCGGGCGGCCGACGGCGCCGAACCCGACACCGCGGCCGCCGCGGCGCACCTGGACGCGTTCCGGGCGGCCATGGACGACGACCTCAACGCACCGCAGGCGGTCGCCGCGCTCCACGACCTCGTGTCCACCGGCAACGAGCGACTCCCGATCGCGGAGAAGGGTGACGCGGACGCCCGTGCCGAGGTCGCCGGGCTCGCCGCGGCGCTCGTGGACGTCGGCGACGGCGTCTTCGGGCTGGGCCTCGAGGCCGCGCTGGCGGACGCGTCGACGCTCGAACGGCAGCTGGAGCCGCTCATCCGCCAGCTGCTCGACCAGCGGGCCGAGGCGCGCGCCGGCAAGGACTTCGCCACGGCCGACCGCATCCGCGACCAGCTCGCCGCGGCGGGGGTGGTCGTCGAGGACCGCCCCGACGGGCCGCGCTGGTACGTGGCGTGACCCGGCCGCGTCCCGCCCCGAACCGTCGCGGCGGGCGGCGTGGGGGCGGCCCCCGCGGCGGCGAGCCGCGTCGCGGCGACGGGCGCATCGTGGTGGGTCTCCACCCGGTCCGCGAGCTGCTCCGGGCGGGCCGCCCGGTGCGCCGCGTGCTCGTGGCCGACACGCGTGACGCCTCCCCCGTGCTCGACGAGATCCTCGCCCTGGCCCGACGCGCCGGCGTGCACGTCGACGAGGTCGACCGCGCCCGGGTCGACGAGCGCGCCGAGGGCCTCGTCCACCAGGGCGTGCTGGCACTCGCGCCGGCGTTCGCGTACGCGTCGCTCGACGAGGTCCGCCGTCGCGCCGGCGACCGGCCGCTGCTGCTCGTCGCGCTGGACTCCGTCACCGATCCGCACAACCTCGGCTCGATCGCCAGGACCGCCGACGCGGTCGGCGCCCACGGGCTGCTGGTGCCCGCCCGCCGGGCGGCCTCGGTCACCCCGACCGCGGAGAAGGCCGCCGCCGGGGCGCTCGCACACCTGCCGGTCGTGCAGGTCACGAACCTCGTGCGCACGATCCGCTCGTTGCAGGGGGAGGGCGTCTGGGCGGTGGGGCTCGACGGTGACGCCCCCACGGACATCGCCGACAGCCGGCTGCTGGCCGACCCGGTCGTCCTGGTCGTCGGCGCCGAGGGCCGCGGCCTGTCGCGGCTGACGGCCGAAACGTGCGACGAACTCGTGCGCCTGCCCATGCACGGTGCGGTCGGCTCGCTCAACGCCTCGGTGGCGGCCGGCGTGGCGCTCTACGAGGTGCTGCGCCAACGGTCGTGACCGACCGGCCGTGACCGGCGCCGCAACCCGCGCGCGCGTGCCTCGTTGAGCCCTACGACCGGGGGCCGGCCCCGGCCGGAGGGCGAGCATGACGCAGCGGACGGGCCTGGCCACCTCGGCGCGGCGAGCACCGGCGGTCCGGCGACGGCGGCGCTCCGGGGCGCGGCACCACGCCCTAACCGACGAGGCGCTGGTCGACCGTGCCCGCGGCGGCGACGAGACCGCCACGACCGAACTGCTGTTGCGCTACCGGCCGCTCGCGCAGGCCCGGGCGCGCAACTACTTCCTGGTCGGCGGTGACCAGGACGATCTCGCGCAGGAGGCGATGCTCGGCCTGTTCAAGGCCGTCCGGGACTTCTCACCCCGTTCGGGCGCGTCCTTCCGGTCGTTCGCCGAGCTGTGCATCACCCGGCAGGTGCTGACCGCGGTCCGCGGCGCGACGCGGCACAAGCACCGGCCGCTGAACACCTCGGTCAGCCTGGACCGCCCGCACGACTCGCGGCCCGACGTGACGATCGGCGAGGTCCTGCCGGCGACCGACGCCCCCGACCCGCTGGCCGTCGTCGTCGCCGACGACGACCTGGGCCGGCTGCGGGCGGCGCTGGACGCCTCGCTCTCCGGGTTGGAGGCGCAGGTGCTGGGGCTGTACGTGGAGGGGCGGACGTACGAGGAGATCGCCGACCGGCTCGGCCGGCACGTGAAGGCGGTCGACAACGCGCTGCAGCGCGTCAAGCGCAAGCTCGAGGACCGACCGGCCGCCTAGCCCGCTAGCGTCGCGCGCCCCGACGCGACCAGCAGGAGCCTTGCGCGTGCGTGCGACCGACCTCGAACACCTGGTGCTGCCCGGCGACCCGCAGCTGCACCCCGACGGCACCCGCGTCGCCTTCGTGCTGGCCGAACTGGACGTCGACGACGACCGCACCCTGCGGACCATCCACCTGTTCGACGGCATGCGCACCCGGCGCTACACGCACGGCCCGTCCGACCGCTCGCCGCGCTGGTCGCCCGACGGCCGCTGCCTGGCCTTCCTGCGCACGGGCGTCGAGGAGGGCGAGAAGCCGCAGCTGGTGATCATGTGGGCCGACGGCGGCGAGGCCCACCGGCGCACCGACCTGCCCCTGGGCGTGTCCGACTTCGCCTGGTCGCCGGACTCCACCCAGCTCGTGCTGGTCGCCGCCGCCTACGCCGACGAGGTCGCCGACCTCGACGACGACGAGCGCCGGCGGCGCCCGAAGCGCATCACCAAGCTGCCCTACCGCACCGACGCCGGCGGCTGGGTCCACGACCGCACCGACCACCTCTACCTCGTCGACCGTGACGGCAGCGGCGAGCCACAGCGGCTCACGACCGTCGACCGCGACCACGGTGCGCCGGCGTGGCGGCCCGACGGCGGGGCCGTCGCCTTCGTCGCCCGCCCGGACGAGGGCACCGACCTCGATCCGCACGACCAGGTGTTCGAGCTCGACCTGGACGGCGGCGAGGTCCGCCCGCTGCTGCCACCCGGGTCGTGGCAGTGGGTCGGCTACGCCCCCGACGGGCGGCTGTTCACCGTCGGGCAGACCGACCCGTTCGACTGGCCCGGCAACCACGGCGTGTACTGGTGTCGCCCGCGTGACGACGGCGACACGCCCTTCGAGCCGGTCGAGCTGCTCGCCCACCTCGACCGCGACGTGCTGCCGGGTGCGCCGTCGAACGCGACCGTCGGTCCCCGGTTCGTCACCGGTGGGTTCCTGATCGCGGTCGAGGATCGCGGTACCAGCAAGGTCGTCCGCGTCGACCTCGACGCCTGGGATCCGGACGGCGACAAGCCGCCGGTCGTGACCGACGTCGTGGCCGGCAACCGCTCCGTCACCGGGTTCGGGGTCCGGCCCGACGCGTCCGCCGTGGCCTTCACCGTCACGGACACGGCCACGCCCGGCGAGCTCGTGTGGCTGCAGGAGGGGCGCGAGCGCTGCGTCACCGACCTCGCGCGCACGTTCCGCAGCAAGGTCGACGTGCAGCCGACGCAGCGGTTCGTCTTCGAACGCGAGGGGGCGGAGATCGACGCCTGGGCCGTCCTGCCGGACGGCTTCGACGCCGCCGGCCCCGGCACCGTGCCGGTGCTGGTCAACATCCACGGCGGCCCGACCTCGCAGTACGGCGAGTACTTCTTCGACGAGTTCCAGGTCGAGGCGGGCGCGGGCTACCTCGCCGTCGGCTGCAACCCGCGCGGCTCGTCCGGCCGGGGTGCGGACTGGGCGCGCGCCGTCGTCGGGGCCTGGACCGACCACGGCTCGGTCGACACGTTGGACCTCGAGGCGCTGGTTGACGCCACCCTGGAGCGCTTCCCGCAGGCCGACCCCGGCCGGATCGGCATCATGGGAGGCTCGTACGGCGGCTACGCCACCGCCCGCCTGATCGCCCGCTCCGACCGCTACGGCTCCGCGATCGTCGAGCGCGGCCTGCTGCAGTGGGAGTCGTTCTCGGGCACCTCCGACATCGGCCCCTACTTCGACCGCATGTTCCTGGCCGCGTCGCTGCCCGACGGCGCGGCGGCGCACCGGGCCGCCAGTCCCGTCGCGACGGCCGCGTCGGTGACCGCACCGACCCTCGTGCTGCACAGCGAGGCCGACCACCGCTGCCCGATCGAGCAGGCCGAGCAGTACTTCGCGGCGCTCAAGCGCGCCGGGGTGACGACCGAGTTCGTGCGGTTCCCCGACGAGACCCACGAACTGTCCCGTAGCGGCAGCCCCAAGCACCGCATCGAACGGTTCGAGGTGGTGCTCGACTGGCACGCCCGCCACCTGCGGGACGCCGCCGACCCCGGCGACGAGGCGACCTCCGCCGCCCCCATCGCCCCCGAGGTGGCGTGACGGGGCGGCCGCGCGCCCGACACCGCAGCGGTCCGGAGCCGAGGACGGGATTCGAACCCGTGACCATCCGCTTACAAGGCGGGCGCTCTGCCAACTGAGCTACCTCGGCGTTGCCGCGCGAACGTAGCGTGTCGGCCCCCGGCAGCGACGCGCGCGGGGACCGACGGGTCACGTCGTCGTAGTTGCACCCGTGTCGTTCGTCTGCGAACCTGGGCAGGTCCCGAACCCAGGAGCGTCCATGAGCGCCGACCGCCAGGAGTTCGCCGCTGCCGCCGAGGCCTCCGGCATCGATGCGCGCGCGCAGGAGATCCTGGACTTCGAGCGCGAGTGGTGGCGCTACGCGGGCGCGAAGGAGCAGGCGATCCGCGAGCAGTTCGACCTCTCGCCGACGCGCTACTACCAGTTGCTCAACCGCGTGATCGACGACGAGGCCGCCGTGGCGTACGACCCGATGCTGGTCAAGCGGCTGCGTCGCCTGCGTGCCGCCCGCCAGCGGCAGCGGGCCGCGAACCGCCTCGGCGCGGACGCCCGCTGAGGCACGCGATGAAGGCGACGGGGACGCCCGAGGAGACCGGCCTGGGCGTCGCCGTGGGGAAACGGGTCGGCGCCGCCGTGGGCGTGGTGGTGCTGACGGCGGGTGCTTTCGCGTTCATCGGCGCACGCACGGACGACGCCGCAACGCAACCGACCGTGGCCAGCGGCCCGGCACCGGACGACGCGCCGTCGGCGCCCGAGGACACCGACGAGTCCGACGGGTCCGACGACACGCAGGCGGCGGCGCCGGACGAGCCCGCCGAGCCGGCGGCGCCGGAACCCACCGAGGACCCGGAGCCCGACCCGACCGAGGACGCGGAGGAGCCGGCCGAGGTGGAGGAGCCCGAACCGGAGCCCGAGCCCACCGAGGAGTCGGAGCCGGAACCGGAACCCGAGCCGGCGGCCCGGGCGCTCGCACCCGGCGACGTGGTCATCCAGGTGCTCGACGGCTACAAGGCGGACGGGGGCGTGGCCGCCCGCGGTGTGGCGCAGTCGTTGCGCGACCAGGGCTACCGCGTCATCGCGGAGAACCAGGCGCTCAACTACCAGGTGACCACCGTGCTGTGGACCGAGGGCAACGAGGCGGCCGCTCGCCAGGTGGCCGCGGAGGTCGGGGCCGGCGACGTCCGCCCACAGCCCGGCAACCTCTCCAACGCCGTCGACGTCCACGTCGTGGTCGGCGCGGACCGCGGCTGAGCCGCCGGCCGCAGCATCCCGCCGCTGCGCCGACGGGCACGCGGCGTCACGTGTTGCGTAGCAGCTGCAGCTTCTCCAGGATCATGCGGCGCCGGCGCTCCTCCTCGGCGGGCTCGGTGGCCAGGACGTCCTGCAGCACCTGTGACAGCGCCAGCGGCGAGAACGGCTTCGTGATGTAGTCGGCCGCGCCCTGCGACCAACCCCGGATCTGGTCCTCGTCGCGTGCCCGGGCGGACACGATCACGACCGGGATGTGCCGCAGGGCCGGATCCGCCTTGATGGCGTCCAGGACGTCCCAGCCCTGCAGCCCCGGCAGGGAGACGTCCAGGAGCACCACGTCCGGCCGCCCGGCCCGCACCTCGGCGATGGCGGTCTCGCCGTCGGTGGCCTCGCTCACCTCGTAGCCCTCGAACTCGAGGTTCACACGGCACAGCAAGCGCACGTCGGCCTCGTCGTCGACGACGAGCACCCGGCGTCCCACGGTTGCGGCCATCCTCCCCACCTCGTTCGTGTCGCGCACCCAGTGTGTCGCCTGTCGGCATGGCGAGGCCCGAGTCGAGCGGAGCGCGGCGACGGATCTCGCCACGCCGCGGCCGGGAAGACTAGGGTCCGGGCGTCGCCGGGGAGGCGCCACGCCGCGTGGGCATGTGGAGGGAGCACGACATGGCCGACGTCCTCGACCAGATCAGCGGGATCGTGTGGGGGCCACTGCTGCTGATCCCCTTGCTGCTGCTGACCGGCCTGTACCTGACGGTGGTGCTGCGCGGGGTGCAGTTCCACAAGCTCACGTACTCGCTGTGGTTGGCGCTGGTGAAGCGCAAGGAGGCCGGCGGCGAGGGTGACGTCACCCACTACCAGGCCCTGGCGACGGCGCTGGCCGCCACGGTGGGTGTCGGCAACATCGCCGGTGTCGCCACCGCCATCGGCATCGGTGGACCCGGCGCGCTGTTCTGGATGTGGGTCACGGGCCTGGTCGGCATGGCGACCAAGTACTCCGAGGCCTTCCTCGGCGTGAAGTACCGGCGTCGCGACGCCGCGGGCGAGCAGTCCGGCGGCCCGATGTTCTACCTGCGCGACGGCCTCGGCGGGCCGCTCGGCAAGGTCCTCGGCGTGGCGTTCGCCGTCTTCGCCGCGGTCGCCGCGTTCGGGATCGGCAACGGCGCACAGGCCAACACCGTCGCCGACGTCATGAGCGACGAGTTCGGGGTCGCGACCTGGGTCACCGGCCTGGTCCTCGTCGTCGGCGCGGGCATCGTGCTGATCGGCGGCATCAAGTCGATCGGCCGCTTCACCGCCGCCTTCGTGCCGCTGATGGCCGTCATCTATCTGGTGGGCGCCACCATCGTGCTGGCGACCAACGCGGCCGAGATCCCGGGCGCGCTGGGCATGATCTTCTCCGACGCGTTCACGGGCACGGCCGCGACGGGTGGCTTCGCCGGAGCGGCCCTGCTGACCGTGATCCGCATGGGTGTCGCCCGCGGCATCTTCTCCAACGAGTCCGGCCTGGGCACGGGCGGCATCGCCGCGGCCGCGGCGCAGACCACCAACCCGGTGCGCCAGGCGCTGGTGTCCATGACGCAGACGTTCCTCGACACCCTGGTGGTCGTCACGTTCACGGGCCTCACCCTGGTCGTCACCGGCGTGTGGACGGGCGAGGAGGAGGGCGCCACGATGACGTCGCAGGCGTTCTCGCAGGGCCTGCCGGGCGAGTGGGGCAGCATCATCGTGACGATCAGCGTCGCGTTCTTCGCGTTCTCGACGTTGCTCGGCTGGGCGTACTACGGCGAGCGCAACATGGACTTCCTGTTCGGCCGCCGGGCGGTGGTGCCCTACCGGGTGCTGTTCGTGGCGGTGATCTTCGTCGGCGCGACCGCCGAGCTCGACGTGGTCTGGACCTTCTCGGACATCATGAACGGGCTCATGGCGCTGCCGAACCTCGTCGGCCTGCTGCTGCTGTCGGGCCTGATCGCCCGCGAGACGCGGGCGTACCTGTCCCGTCCCGACTGGCGGAACGTCGACACGCCCGCCCCGGAGTCGACCCGCAGCGACTGACGCGGCGGCGCGCACGCGACCGACACGGCGACGCCGACCGCGACCGACGCGGCGACGCGATCCCGACTGGCGCGATCGCGAGCGGGGTGGCAGACTCGCTCGCACTGGTGCTCATCCAGAGAGGTCGAGGGCTCGGGCCCATTGACGCCTCGGCAACCCCGCCGCACGTGGTGACACGCGCGGGGAAGGTGCCAAACCCGGACCCACCGGAAGGTGCGGTCGATGAGCGAGGACGCGCCCGTCGTCCACCATCATCGTCAGCGGCCTCCCCGGTGGGGAGGCCGTCGCCGTTTCGCCCGCGAGACGCGTCGGTCTCCCGCTCCGGCGCGCGCCCGCGCCTCGGACGGACACGATGAGACAGGCGACGCGAGATGACGTCCAGCCCCACACCGACCGCAACCACCACGCCGACCGCTCCCGCCCCGCCGACCGCTCCCGCCCCGCCCGCGCCAGGCGCCACGGCACCGCCCGGCCGCCACGACCTCGTCGTCAACGTGACGGGGCTGCGCTGTCGCGAGTGCGGCCGGACCGAGGACCTCGGCGCCTCCCACGTCTGCGGCTGGTGCTTCGGACCGCTCGAGGTCGCCTACGACGAGGAGGTCGTGGCGGCCCGCGTGAGCCGTGACCGCATCGCGAGCGGCCCATCGACGCTGTGGCGCTACGGCGACCTGCTGCCGGTCCTGCGTGACGAGCCCGACGACCGGATCGACCTGGGGGCCGGCTTCACGCCGCTGCGCCCCGCGCCCCGGCTCGCCGCACACCTGGGCCTACGCGAGCTGTGGCTCAAGGACGACACGCGCAATCCGTCCGGTTCCTTCAAGGACCGCGTGGTGACGGTCGCGCTGTCGGCGGCCCGGGCGCTGGGTATCGACACGATCGCGTGCGCGTCCACCGGCAACCTGGCCAACGCCGTCGCGGCGCACGCGGCCGCGGCCGGCATGCCCGCCTACGTCTTCATCCCGCACGACCTCGAGCGCGGGAAGGTCGTCGGCTCGGCCGTGTACGGCGCGAACGTCGTGGCCGTGGACGGCACCTACGACGACGTCAACCGCCTGTGTGCCGAGGTGGCGGACCGCCGCGGCTGGGGTTTCGTCAACGTCAACCTCCGGGCGTTCTACGCGGAGGGCTCCAAGACGATCGGCTTCGAGATCGCCGAGCAGCTCGGCTGGCAGCTGCCGGACCACGTCGTGGGCCCGCTCGCCTCGGGTGCCATGTTCACGAAGATCCACCGCGCCTTCGGTGACCTGCAGCGCCACGGGCTGCTGGACACCGCCGAACTGCCGCGCATGTCCGGCGCACAGGCCACCGGGTGCTCCCCGATCGCGGAGGCGTTCGAGCGCGGCAGCCTCGACGTCCGTCCGCAGCGGCCCGACACGATCGCGCGCTCGCTGGCGATCGGCGATCCCGCCGACGGCTACTACGCACTGCAGGTGGCCGAGCAGACCGGAGGCGCCATCGGCCACGTCGCCGACGCCGAGGTGGTCGCCGGCATCCGGCTGCTGGCGCGGACCGAGGGACTGTTCGCCGAGACCGCCGGCGGCGTCACCGTCGCCAACCTCGTGCGCTTCGTCGAGCAGGGCGTGGTCGGGCGCGACGAGCGTGTCGTCGCCGTCGTCTCGGGCAACGGCTACAAGACCGTCGAGGCGCTCGACGGCACCGCCGGCCCGACCCACCGGACCACCCCGTCGCTGACCGACTTCCTCGGGATGCTGCACGACTGAACCCGCGCCGACGCGCCACCCACCCGGCCGAGCGAAAGGACCCGCCATGCCAACCGTCCGCGTCCCGACACCGTTGCGCAAGCTCACCGACGGGCGACCCGAGGTCACGGTCGACGGCGCCGACCTGCGCGAGGTCGTCACCAACCTCGAGGCCGCACATCCCGGCTTCGGCGAGCGCCTCCTCGACCAGGACGGGCGGCTGCGTCGCTTCGTCAACGTCTTCGTCCGCGACGAGGACGTGCGCTTCCAGGCGGGGCTCGACACGGCGATCGACGAGGACGACACGGTCTCCATCGTCCCGGCCGTCGCGGGCGGCGCCGCCTGAGCGAGCCGTCGCGGGCAGGGCACGGGGACGGCGTGACCATCGCGGCGGCGCTAGCGCGTGCCGGCCCCGTCACGATCAACGGCGGACCCCCCTCGGCCGGTGGCCCTCCGGCCGCGACGACGGACCTTCGTCCCTCTCACCGGCACCCCGCCCGGCGGCACACTGCGACGGACGCACGAAACGGGGGGACGTGGGCGAGACCGGAGTCCAGCCCGCCCGGATTCTCGCGGGGGTGATGGCGACGCTCGTCGCCATGGCCGCCGTGGCGGTCTGGGCGCTCAGCACCTGGTCGGACAGTTCGTCGACCGCGGCCGTCGACCTGGCCGAGGGCGAGGCCGCCGTGCCGGTCGCGCAGGCCGGCGCCGGCCTCCGGGTGCACGTCTCGGCACCGCGCCACCTCATCGAGGGACAACGGCAACCGGTGCGGGTGTCCGTGACCGACGCGGAAGGCCAGCGCTTCCGGAACAAGACCCGGCTCGTGCTGTACGCCACCGTTTCGCCGGTCGGTGACGACCCGCTGCCCGTGGCGCTCGACGGTCCGTCCGCACGCCCGATCACGGCCGGCGAACTGGCGCGCACGCCGCTGTACCTGCTGCCAGCGGGCAGACCTGCCTGCGACGAGGTGGTCGCCGAACTGCGCGTCCGCGTGGCGATCGTCGCCGACCCACCCCTCGAGGACGAGCAGGTCCGCGAACTCGTGGGGCCGCCGTGCGAGGGTCCCGACGTCGTGCCGGCGCCGGACTCGATCAACCACGACCGGCCGGTCCGGGTGAGGGGCCCCGGCTGGCGTGCCGACCTCGAGGACCTGATGCGCGAGCCGGCCCCGCGGCCCGAGACCCGGCCGGCGCCGGCTCGGACGCCGCAGCCGCGTGCGACGACCGCCAGCGAGCCGGAGCCCGAACCCAGCGAGGAACCGGAGCCCGAGCCCGAGCCGGAGCCGTCGCCGTCCGAGCCGAAACCCGAGCCCAAGCCCGAGCCGAAACCCGAGCCGAAGCCGTCGCCGAGCGAGCCGAAGCCGAGCCCCAAGCCGACGCCGACTCCCTCGCCGACACCGACGCCCTCGCCCACGGAATCGTCCGAACCGCCGGCCCGCGCGGACGCCGCCGACGAGGGCGACGAGGGCGACGAGGGCTAGCCGCCCCCGCTACGGCATCGCCCGGGGCGTGGGCGAGGGGGCGAGGAGCCGCGGCCGGACCTCGACGTCCAACCACCGCGCCAACAGGTCACGGCCGAGCGACACCGTCTCGGACTCGCGGTGTCTCGCCTCCCGCAGCAGCCCCTCGACATCGCTGCCGGCTCGCGACAGCAGCCCTTCGAGCAGGTCGGCCCAGCCCCGGAGCTGGGTGACGTCGACCTCGGGATGGAACTGTATGGCCAGCGCGCTGCCGTGACGCCACGCCGGCACGCCGTCGTTGCCCGTCAGCAGCGGACGCGCCGCCGGCGGCAGCCGGTCGACCTCGTCCTCGTGCAGCAGCAACGGCGCCGCCCCGTCCGGCCAGGCGCCCAACACCGGATCCGTGCGGCCGGCGGCGGTGCGACGCAGGGGCAGGTAGCCGGCCTCCGGCACCGTGCGCGGGGACACGCGCCCACCCAGCGCGGTGCCCAGCAGCTGGGCGCCGAGGCAGATACCCAGCACCGGGACCCCGTCCGCCACCCGTCGGCGCAGGAAGTCCAGCTCCTCCGGCATCCACGGGTGGCGTTGCGGGTGGACCGCCGACATGGGCCCGCCCATGACGAGCACGCCGGCCAGTGGCTCGTCGTCGCCGGGAAGGGGCTGGTCGGTGACGTCGAGGAGCCGCCAGGGGACGACGCCGGCATGCTCGTCCAGCGTCGGCGTCAGCCGCGACGGGCCGGTGGCGGGGTGGTGGCGCAGGACGAGCAACGACGGCATCGGATCACCTCAACCGGCCAGCAGGGGCACGCAGATCGCGTACCCGAGGAGCAGCGCAGCGCCCTCCCAGCGCACGACCCGCTTGCCCGTCACCATGAAGGCGGTGGCGATCACGGCGACGGCCACCATCAGCAGCGTCGCGAAGCCGACGATCGTGGGGTCGCTCAGCGGACCCGGCCCGGCCAGGCCGGCCACGACCGCCACCCCGCCGGCGTTGAACAGGTTGCTGCCCAGCAGGTTGCCGACGATCAGATCGGTCTCGCCCTTTCGGGCGGCCTGGATCGCCGTCGCCAGCTCCGGCAGCGACGTGCCGATCGCGACCACCGTCAGGCCGATGAACCCCTCGGCGAGCCCGAGTTCGGCGGCGATCGAGGTCGCGGACACGACCAGGATCTGCGCCGCCGCGAGCGTGCCGATCAGACCGAGGATCGTGCGGACCCATTCCTTGGGCAGCGACGGCGGCTCGCCCGAGAGGTACTCGCCGACCTCGCCCGACAGCGCCGGGTCGCCCTGCTTCGCCGAGCGCAGGATCAGCACCAGCGCCGCCACCAGCAGCAGGCCGAGGACGACGGCGTTCCAGCGGCTGAGGCCGCCCTGCACCAGCACGGCGAACACGACCGTGAGCGCCAGCGACAGTGGCGCCTCGCGGCGCAGGACGGGCGAGCTGACGACGATCGGCGTGATCATGGCGGCCACACCCAGCACCAGCGTGAGGTTGGCCACGTTCGAGCCGACGATGTTGCCGACGGCGATGTCGAGGGAGCCCTGCCCGGCCGCGAGACCGGACACGATCATCTCCGGCGCGCTCGTGCCGAAGCCGATGACGACCGCGCCGATGACGACGGCCGACAGGCGCAGCGCTGCGGCGATGCGCGCTGCACCCGCCACGAACTGGTCCGCGGCGTACGTCAGCAGCGCGAGGCCGACGACGACCCCCAGGACGGACATGAGCATGCGCGGACGGTAGCCGGTCCGGTCCCGGCGGTAGGCTCCCCGCACCGCGCCGCGGACGGCCGGTGGGTGCGAAGGACGACGCTTGGTGACGAGGGGGTTGCGGCGTGCGCCGCTCGCCGCGGCGATCGCGGCGGCCGTGCTGCTGGTCGGCTGCGGCGACGACGAGCCGGCCGACGACACCGCCGGCGAGACCGCACAGGAGGTCGACATGGACCAGCGTCCCGACCCCGCCGGTGACCTGCCCGCCGAGGGCACCGAGCCGCCCGACGAACTGGTCGCCGAGGACCTGGTGGTCGGCGACGGGGACGAGGCGACGCCCGGCAGCACCGTGACCGTCCACTACGTGGGCGTGGGGTGGTCCAGCCGCGAGGAGTTCGACGCCTCGTGGGGCGGGCAGCCTTTCACCTTCCAGCTCGGCACCGGGACCGTCATCCCCGGCTGGGACCAGGGCGTCGAGGGGATGCGTGAGGGCGGCCGGCGGCGCCTCGTGATCCCGGCGGAGCTCGCCTACGGCGACCGGGGCGTGAACGGGGTCATCGCGCCCGGCGAGACGCTGGTGTTCGACGTGGACCTGCTGGACGTCCAGCACCAGTGATGGCGGCCGACCTGCACCCCGCGCTGCGCCCGCTCGCGGGCCTGCTCGGCACGTGGGTCGGCGAGGGCGCCGGTCATTACCCGACGATCGACCCGTTCCGGTACCGCGAGCAGGTGACCTTCGGTCACGTCGGCAAGCCGTTCCTCGTCTACGGCCAGCGCACGACCCACCCGGACACGGGCCAGCCCATGCACGCGGAGACCGGCTACCTGCGCGCGGCTGGCGGGCAGGACGGCGACGCGATCGCGCTGGAGTTGGTCCTGGCCCACCCGACCGGCATCGTCGAGGTCGAGGAAGGTCACCTGCGTGGCCGGGTGGCGGAGCTGCGCACGACGACGGTGGGCCTGACGGCGACGGCCAAGCCCGTCCGGTCGCTGCGCCGGCGGTTCGTCCTGGCCGACGACGAACTCACCTACGACCTGTGGATGGCCCACGCCGACACGCCGGAGACCCACCACCTGCGCGCGACTCTGCGCCGACAGCACCCCGGAGGCTGACCGTGGACCCGAAGACCGCCGCCGACCTCGACGACGCGTTCCTGCTGGACGTCCGCGAGCACGACGAGTGGCAGGCCGGGCACGCGCCCAGCGCCGTGCACATCCCGATGGGTGAGCTGGGGCTGCGGCGGGAGGAGTTGCCCGCCGAGCGGCCGATCGTCGCGGTGTGCCGCAGCGGCCGGCGCAGCGCCGCCGTCGTGCAGGCCCTGACACGGGCCGGCTACGAGGCCCACAACCTCGACGGCGGCATGCACGAGTGGGCGGCGGCCGGCCTGCCGGTGGTTCGCGACGACGGGGCGCCCGGCCACGTCGCCTGAGGGCCCCGTGCCCTGAGGGCCCCGTCGCCTGAGGGCCAGGTGCCCCGAGAGGCCCGCTCGGCCGTCGGCCGGTGTGTGCGGCCGCCGTCGGCGAACTTCGGGTCGTAGGCTCACCGCCCCGAGCGACGAGGGCGGCGATGACCGAGCGACTGGTCGTGGTGGGCGGTGACGCCGCCGGGATGAGTGCCGCCAGCCAGGCCCGTCGCCGCCGTGGTGCCGACGACCTGGAGATCGTCGTCCTCGAACGCGGCAGCGACACCTCGTACTCGGCCTGCGGGATCCCGTACTGGGTCGGCGACGTCGTCGAGGACCGCGACGCCCTGGTGGTCCGCACGCCCGAGGCGTTCCGCGAGAAGCACGCGATCGACGCCCGGGTCCACCACGAGGTCGTCGGGATCGACACGGCGGCCGGCCAGGTCCGCGTCCGCGACCTCGACGGCGGCCGCGAGTTCGACGAGCCCTACGACCAGCTGTTGCTGGCCACGGGGGCCAATCCGGTCCGCCCGCCGCTGCCGGGGCTGGACGGTGCCGGCGTGTTCGGCGTGCAGACGCTCGACGACGGGCAGGCGATCCTCGACCACCTGACGGCTCACCACGTCCGGCGGGCGGTCGTGGTCGGCGCCGGCTACATCGGTCTGGAGATGGCCGAGGCCATGGTCGTGCGCGGCTACGAGGTCGACCTCGTCGAACGCTCCGACCGGCCGATGAAGACGCTGGATCCCGACCTCGGCCAGCGGGTCGCCGACGCCATGCAGGGCATGGGCATCCGGCTCCACCTCACCACCGAGGTCAAGGGGATCGAGCACGACGGCGACCGCCCGCGGGCGGTGGTCACCTCGGCCGGCGAGTTGCCGGCCGACGTGGTCGTGCTCGGGCTCGGCACGGCCCCGAACACCGACCTCGCCCGCGACGCCGGCATCCCGGTCGGCGAGCACACCGGCGGGATCGTGGTCGACGTCCGACAGCGCACCCGCGTGCCGGGCGTCTGGGCGGCGGGGGACTGCGCCGAGGTGCACCACCGCGTCGCGCGGGCACCGGCCGCCATCGCCCTGGGCACGATCGCGAACAAGACGGGCCGCGTCGCCGGCATCAACCTCGGCGGCGGCTACGCCACGTTCCCGGGGGTGCTGGGCACGTCGGTCACCAAGGTGTGTGGCGTGGAGATCGGACGCACCGGCCTGGGCGAGGCCGACGCGGAGGCGGCCGGCTACCAGCCGGTGTGCGCATCCGTGCAGAGCACCACGAAGGCCGGTTACTGGCCCGATCGCGAACGCATGCAGCTCAAGGTCGTCGCCGAACGGCGGTCCGGCCGGCTGCTCGGGGCCCAGATCGTCGGTGGGGAGGGATCCTGCAAGCGGATCGACACGTTCGCGGCGGCGCTGTGGAACCAGATGACGGTCGAGGAGCTGCTGAACGTCGACCTGTCGTACGCGCCGCCGTTCTCGCCCGTGTGGGATCCGGTCCTGATCGGCGCACGAAAGGCCTGGGACGCCGTCCTGGCCGACGGCGACCGCTGACGTGGCGGCAGCCGCCGAACGGGTCGTGTGGGCGGTCGACCAGCTCGACCTCGTGCCCGGCATGCAGGTCCTGGAGGTCGCCGCGGGCCACGGGGTCGCCGCCGGGCTGATCGCGGACCGCGTCGGCGACGGACACGTCGTCGCCGTCGACCGGTCCCCGAAGATGTCGGCCGCCTGCCGCCGCCGCAACGCCGAGCACCTCGCGGCCGGCCGGCTCACGGTCGTGACGTGCGAGGTGGCCGACCTCAACCTCCCGGGCCACACGTTCGACCGGATCCTCGCCGTGCACCTGCCGGTGCTCCAGCGCGGCGACCCCGACGCGGAACTGGCCGCGCTCCGCCGCCACGTCGCGGTCGACGGCCGGCTGGTCGTCGCCTTCCAACCGCTCGACGCCGCCCGCCTCGACGCCGAGGTGGAGCGGGTGGGCCGCCACCTCGAGACCCGCGCCTGGCCGGTCGTCGAGGTCCGCCGTGGCGACGTCACCGGCGGCCCCACCGCCGCGGTCGTCGCCGCACCCTGAGCCGGTCGGTCGCCCGCGCTCAGGCGGTGGTGGCTTGCTGGCCGACGAGCGTCTCGCGCATCCGGACGGCAACGTCGAGACCGCTGAGCGCGGTGACGAGCGCGACGATCATGATGGCGGTGGTGATCGAGTAGGCGTCGGCGAGCACGCCGGCGAGGAGGGCGCCGACGGCGAAGCCGACGTCCCGCCAGAGCCGGTAGACGCCGACGGCCGCGCCACGCCAGCTCGGATGGGCGACGTCGCCGACGGCGGCGATCAAGGTCGGGTAGGCCATCGCGGTGCCGGCGCCGAACAGCGCGCTGCCGAGCGCCCAGACCGCGAACGTGTCGCCGAGGGCGATGACGAGCAGGCCGGCGGCCTCGGTGAACTGGCCGCCGGCGATGAGCCACTTCCGGCCGAGCCGGTCGGACAGGGCGCCGGTGCCGAGCTGCCCGATGCCCCACACGGCAGGGGCGATGGCGGTCAGCAGCCCGACGGTGGTCAGCCCGAACCCGCCGGCGGCGAAGAACACCGGCAACAGGCCCCAGGCCATGCCTTCGTTGAGGTTGTTGACGAGCCCGGCCTGCGAGGCCGCCGACAGGGAGCGATCCCGCCACGTCGCCAGCGCGAAGACCTGGCGGCGGGTGAGGTCGGCGCCGTGCCCTGCGGATGGAGCGACGTGGTTGACCGCTTCCTGTCGGACGTGGCCGGCGGTCTCGCGCACGAAGATGGCGGACAGCCCGAGTCCGAGCGCTGCGAACGCCAGCCCGAGCAGGAAGGGGGCGGGCCGGAGCCCCGCCGCATCGGCGATCGCGCCGGTGGCCCAGGCGGCAGCGGCCACGGCGCCGTAGCCGGCGGCCTCGTTGAAGCCCATCGCGGTCCCACGCCGGTGCGGCCCGACGAGGTCGATCTTCATGAGCACGGTGACCGACCAGGTCAGACCCTGGTTGACGCCGAGGAGCACGTTGGCGAACACGACCCAGCCCCACGACGGAGCCCAGATCAGCACCAATGGCACGGGGATGGCGAACAGCCACCCGGTGAGCAACACGGGCTTGCGACCGAAACGGTCGGCAAGCGTGCCGGCGAAGTAGTTGACGATCGCCTTCGTGAGCCCGAACACGAGGATGAAGCTCAGCATCGCGGTGTAGCCGGCGATGCCGAACTCGGCCTCGGCCAGCAGGGGGAGGACGGTGCGTTCCTGGCCGATCATGCCGCCGACCAGCGCGTTGACGGCGACGAGCAGGACGAACTGGGGCAGGTTCTCGCGTAGACCGAACCGCACCGGCGTGTCGATGCGGCTCACGCTCCGGCCTCGATCGCGCCGAGGTCGCTCGGGCCGCCGGCGAGGACGGCGACGTCGCGCCGGCCGGCACGTTCGAGCAGGCTCGCGGCCGACATCGCCCGTTCGCCGTGGCCGCAGTGCAGCAGCACGGGCCCGCCGGGAACGTCGGCGAGCGTCTCTGTCAGCCGGCCGAGCTCGACATGCGCCGCCCCGGGTGCGTGCCCGGACACGTACTCGGCGTGTTGGCGGACGTCGACGGGGCGACGACCGTCGACCTCGTCCGGGGTCAGCAGCGGCGTGCGCGCGACCTCCCGGCCGGTGGCTCGCCAGGCGTCGATCCCCCCGGCCAGCTCACCGATCAGGCACTCGTACCCGATCGTGTACGCAGCCCACACGAGGTCGGCGCGGTCCAGCCCCGCGTCGGCGACGACCACCACGGGCTGCTCGCGACGGACGAGCCAGCCGAGCCAGGTCGCGAAGGCCGCACGCCAGGGGATCGACACCGAACGTGGGAGGTGGCCGGCGGCGAACGCCTCCATCGAGCGGGCATCGACGACCTGCGCACCGTCGCGCACCGCCGCATCGACCTCCGCGACCGTCAGCTGCGGTAGCGGTGGTGGTGTCGAGCCATGCACCACCACACCGGCGCGGTTCACCTCACGGAGTTCGAGGAAGTAGGGCGGATAGGAACCCAGGCTCCCGAGCAGTCGGGCCACGAAGGTGTCCTCGTCGGGCGCACCGGCCAGCACGGGGTTGGTGGTGCGCTCGTGGCCGATGGTCGTGGTCCGGTCGCCGCCCGGGACTGCCGAGCAGAACGAGCCGCCGCCGTGGGTGGGGTAGACCGGAAGGTCGTCCGGCAAGGTCAGCAGCCGCTGGGTGATCGACCGGTAGGCGGCTCGCGCGAGCGGTTCGGTCTGCTGCGGCGTGAGCAGGTCGGTCCGGGCGACCCCGCCGGCCATGAGCGTCCCGCCCGAGAACAGCGCCACCGGCCGTCCGTCGTCCTCCAGCAGGTAGGCCAGGTGTTCCGGGGTGTGCCCCGGTGTCGCGATCACCTGCAGGCGCACGCCGCCCAGGTCCAGCTCGTCGCCGTCCGCCAGCGGCCGGTGCGCGTGATCGAGCCCGCTGCCGGCAGGGGCCAGCAGCTGCGCACCACGTGCCGCGAGCTCACGACCACCCGAGACGAAGTCGGCGTGGAGATGCGTCTCCAGAACGAACCGTGGCGTCAGCCCGCGACGCGCGAGCTCGCCGAGGTACGGCCTCGGGTCGCGCTCGGGGTCGACCACGGCCGCGCCGCCATCGCCCAGGTCGAGGACGTAGGAGCTGTTGCCCAGCCCCGCGTCGACGAGTTCGACCACGTCCACCGCCGCCTCCTCGGAGCATTGTCAAAAGAGCGTTTGAAAACAGCATGGCGACTCCGGCCCCGTCTTGTCAAGTGATCGTTTGAGTAACCAGGGTAGGATGGTCCGCGAGAGGTCGAGGAGTTCGCGGGATGTCGGGTGGCGAGCGTCGGAAGGCGAAGGACCAGCTGTTCGACGGCTTCGCCGCGGTCGCGAAGGCGCTGGCTTCGGGCCGCCGTGCCGAGATCGTCGACCTGCTCGCCCAGGGGGAGCGCCGGGTCGACGACATCGCGAACGAGCTGGGCCAGTCGGTGGCCAACACGTCCCATCACCTGCGGACGCTGGCACGCGTCGGCCTGCTCGCCAGCCGCCGGACCGGCACGCAGGTGCACTACCGGCTCGCCTCGGACGACGTGCTCGACCTGTGGTGGGCCATGCGCAGGATCGCCGCCACCCAGGTCGAGGGACTCGACCAGCTCGTCAGCGGCTACCTCGGCGACCGCGAGCAGATCCGGACACTCACCCGCCAGGAGCTGCTCGCGCGGCTCGACCGCGGCGACGTCGTCGTCGTCGACGTCCGTCCCGCCGCCGAGTACGCCGCCGGCCACCTCCCTGGTGCGTTGAACGTGCCTCCCGACCAGCTCGAGTTGCTCGACGAGCTGCCGGGCGACCGGGAGGTCGTCGCCTACTGCCGCGGGTCCTACTGCGTCTACGCCGACGACGCCGTCCGCCGGCTCCAGCAGCACGGACGCCGCGCCCTCCGCCTCGAGGACGGCGTGCCGGAGTGGCGCCGTGCCGGCAGCCCGGTGGAGGTCTGAGACTGCCGGTGATCTCGGCAGCCCGCAGGCTGACCGTCGCCGGCGGTCAGTCGGCCAGGCGAGTGAGGAAGTCCGCCGCCAGCGGTGCGGCGACACGGCCGCCGAAGCTGTCCTCGGTCTCCGCCACCAGCACGGCGAACGCGAGGTCGTCCTGGTAGCCGATGAACCACGCGTGGGTGCGCGGCGGCGACTCGTCGCCGTACTCCGCGGTGCCGGTCTTGCCGTGCACCGGGCCGCCCGGGACGTCCGCGACGGCCGAACCGCTGCCGTTCGTGACCACCTCGCGCATCAGTTGCTGCAGGGCCGACGCGATCTCGGGGTCCAGGGGCCGCTCGTCGGCCGGGTCCTGCGGGTCCGGGTCGAGCACCAGCTGCGGCGCCCGGTGCGCACCACGGGCGACGGTCGCGGCGACGTCCGCCATCGCGAGCGGGCTGGCGAGGTTGCGGGCCTGCCCGATCGCGGCGGCGGCCTGGTCGGTCGCCCCCTCGTTGGTCGGCACGCTGCCGGTGAACGCGTCGACGCCGAGGCCGTGCTGGCCGCCGAGCCCGAAGTCCTCCGCGGCGCGGGCCAGCGCGTCGGGTGGCAGGTCGCCGGCCAGCGTGACGAACGTGGTGTTGCACGACTCCGCGAACGCCTCGCGGAACGGCACCTGCCCGCGGGCACCGTCCTCGGCGTTGGTGAACCGGCGGCCGTCGACGACCGCCTCGCCCTCGCAGCCGACGGTGTCGTCCGTGTCGAGGCCCTCGGCCAGTAGCGCGGCCGTGGTCACCACCTTGAACGTGGATCCCGGGGCGAAGCGTCCCTGGGTGGCGATGTCGAGCCCGCCGCTGGCGGGGCCGTTGGCGACCGCCAGGACGTGCCCGTCGCTGACCCGGATGGCCACCAGGGCGCTCGGGTGCTCGGTCTCCTGGGCGAGGGTGTCGTCGGCGGCGCGCTGGACCGCCTCGTCGAGGGTGACCCTGACGGGCGTGCCGTCGACCGCGGGTTCCTCGTGCAGGACGGCCTCCTCGGTGTCCTCGGCGGCGTCCTCGCCGGGGACGGCGGCGACCTCCAGGCCAGGCAGGCCGAACAGCTGCTCGTCGTAGGCGCGTTGCAGACCCGACAGGCCGACGAGGTCGCCGGCGGCGTAGCGCTCGGGATGCTCCTCGACCAGCTCGGCGGTCACGGGACCGGCGCGGCCGAGCAGCGCCCGGGCGAACGCCGCCGTCGGCGCCAGCGGCAGCTCGTCGCGGCGGAAGACGGTGCCCGGCAGCGGGTACAGCTCGTCCTCCACCTCGGCGTAGTCGTCGTCGCGGAGCGTCACGACCGGCACGAACGCGTTCTCACCGGCCGCCTCGATGCGCTCGGCCAGGTCGTCGGCGGTGAGGTCGAGGATGTCGCGCAGGTCGTCGACGAGTTCCTCGAGGTCCTCCACACGGGACGGTTGCACGCCCACCTCGACGACCCCGCGTCCGGTCACCAGCGGCGTGCCGTCCGCCGCGAGGACGTCGGCACGCTGCGGGGTCGTGCGGCGGGTGACCAGGCGCAGGTCGTCGGTCAGCCGCGGGTGCACGAGCGCGGGCGTGAACTCGACCTGCCAGCCGTCGTCGCCCCGGACCAGGTCGGCGGTGGTGTCGTAGGCCCACGCACGGTCGCCACCGAGGTCCCAGCGGACCGACAGGGCCGCGGTCGCGGTGCCCTCGACCGGTTCGGAGACCTCGGTCAGCGTCACGGCCGGCGGGTCCAGCTGCAGGCCGTCGACCAGCGTCTCGTAGCGCTGCCGCACCGTGGCGGGCGTGCCGGCGACCGGACCCGCCGCTGGGTCCCCCTCGTCCCAGGCCGACGCGAACGCTTCCGCCGCCGGCTGCGGACCGGGGTCGCGGTTGCTCCACCACCACCAGCCGCCCGCGGCGAGGCCGGCGACGACGAGCAGGACGAGGAGGACGACCGCGGCCCGCCGCCCACGGCGCGTGGGCACGCCACTGAGGTCCAGATCGAGGGCGCTCGACATGGGTGGCTCAGGCCTTCTTGCGGGCTCGGTTGGTGGCGCGCACGCCCGCGTTGGCCTCGATGTACTCGATCACCTTGGCGGCCACGTCCACGCCGGTCGTGGTCTCGATGCCCTCCAGGCCCGGCGACGAGTTGACCTCCAGGACCACCGGACCGTGGTTGGAGCGCATGAGGTCCACACCCGCGACGTTGAGCCCCAGGATCTTGGCGGCCCGCTTGGCGGCCGCGCGCTCCTCGGGGGTGAGCCGGATCCGGCGCGCCTCGCCGCCGCGGTGGACGTTGGAGCGGAAGTCGCCGGGCGCCGCGGTGCGCTCCATCGCCGCCACGACGCGGTTGCCGACCACGAAGGCGCGGATGTCCGAGCCGCCGGCCTCCTTGATGAACTCCTGGACCAGGATGTTGGCGTTGAGCTGGCGGAACGCCCCGATCACGGACTCGGCGGCCTTCTTGGTCTCCGCGAGGACGACCCCCATGCCCTGGGTGCCCTCGAGCAGCTTCACGACCACCGGGGCGCCGCCGACCAGGGACACCAGCCCGTCGATGTCCTTGGTGGAGTGCGCGAAGGAGGTCACCGGCAGCCCGACCCCTTCCGCGGCCAGCAGCTGCAGGGCACGCAGCTTGTCGCGCGAGCGGGAGATGGCCTGCGAGTCGTTGGTGGGGTAGACGCCCATCATCTCGAACTGGCGCACCACCGCGGTGCCGTAGAAGGTGTGCGTCGCACCGATGCGGGGAACCACGGCGTCGACCGCGTCCAGTCGCGACCCGCCGTAGTGGATCGCCGGCCGGTGCGAGGTGATGTCGATCACGCACCGGAGATAGTCGACGATGCGGACCTCGTGCCCGCGTTGCTCGGCCGCCTCGCGCAGGCGTCGAGTCGAGTACAGCTGCGAGTTGCGCGACAGGATCGCGAGCTTCAACGTGCGCTTCCCTACGAGAACGTCGGCAGGGACCCCCGAGGCCCCACTGACGAGGGGCGCGTGGCCGAACCGAGACGTGAACGGAACTGCGCGCAACGTAGTGGCGATCGCGCGCGTGTGGGGCCCGCGACGGCCCTGCCGCGCGCTACGGTCGCACCATGCCGAACGCCCTGCCGCTGATCGTGATCGCCGCACTCATGGTGCTGGCCGCGCCGCTGTGGCCGTGGAGCAAGGGCTGGTCGTGGGCGCCGGCCGGGATGCTGGCCATGGGGCTCGCGACGATGCTGCTCTTCCAGTACGCGGTCATCCCCGAGGGCTGACCCGCGGGCGGACGGCGGCGGCCGGCTCCCGAACCGCACGGCGGCGGTGGGATCACGAATTCGCCGTCTTCGCCGCCTTCGCGCGGGCCTTCTTGGCCTGCTTCCACTCGCGCACCTTCAGCAGGGTCTCCTGGTCGACCACGTCGGCGATCGAGCGGTAGCCGTCCTGGCCGTAGTCCCCGGCGGCCTCCTGCCAGCCGTCGGGCGTCACCCCGCACTGCTTGCCGAGCAGCGCCACGAAGATGCGCGCCTTCTGGTCGCCGAAGCCCGGCAGGTCGGTCAGCCGCTTCTTCAGCTCCCGGCCGTCGGCGACGTCGCGCCACAACGCCTCGGTGTCGCCGTCGTAGTCCTCGACCAACGCGGTCGCCAGGGCGTGGACGCGCTTGGCCATGGAGCCGGGGTAGCGGTGGATCGCCGGCCGCTGCCGGAACAACTCCTCGAGCGTCTCCGGCTCGACCTCGGCGACCGCGGACGGGGTCAGCGGCCGCCCCAGTCGTTCCTCGAGCCGCTGGGGACCGACGAAGGCCTGCTCCATCGCGATCTGCTGGTCCAGGAGCATGCCGACCAGCAGGGCGAAGGCGTTGTCGGACAGGAGGCGGTCGGCGTCGGGCTCACCGGTGAGCGTCAGCGTGGGCATGGGCGGACCTCCTGTCGGAACGTGGTGTCGTCAGCCGTCCTCGGCCAGCTGGACCTGCAGTTCGTCGACGAGCCGGCCGGCGATGGGAGCCGCGACCTCGCTGCCCGCGCCGCCGCCCTCGACGAGCACGGCGAAACCGTACTCGCCCCACGAGCCCGCGAACCAGGCGTGCTCGACGTCGCCGCCGGCCTGGGCGGTGCCGGTCTTGCCCTCGACCTGCGAGTCGGTGCCGGCCACCTCGGCTTCCTCGCCGTTGCCGTCGGTGATGACCGCGCGCAGCATCCGGCGCAGGCCGTCGAGCGTGCCGCCGCTGAGCTGGCGGGCGTCGCCGGGCTCGTCGGCGGCCATCAGGTAGGGCGGCCGCCACACGCCGGAGCGGGCCGCCGCCGCCATGGAGGCGAGGTGCAACGGTGACACCTCGACGCGCGCCTGACCGAAGGCGGCCGCCGCCAGCTCGGCGGTGTCCGCCGGTTCGGGGAACGATCCGCCGAACGCCGGCAGGGGGAGGTCGGGCTCGACCCCGAACCCGAAGCGCTCGGCGGCGTCGGTCAGCCCGTCGATCCCCACCTCCTCGGCCGCGAGCCCGGCGAAGGTCGTGTTGCAGGAGTTGGCGAACGCCGCCTCCAGCGTCGTGTCACCCAACTCGCGCCCGCCCGCGTTGGTGACGGACAGCCCGCCGACGACGGCGCGCTCCGGGCAGCCGACGTCGGTCTCCGGCACGAGTCCGCCGGCCAGCAGGGCCTCGGCGGTCACGATCTTGAACGTGGATCCGGGCGGGTAGCGGCCCTCGAAGGCGCGGTTGTAGCCCGACAGCGGCCGGCTGGCGCTGGCCCGGATCGCGCCGTCGCCCGTGTCGATCACGACGATCGCCGCCTCCTCGTCGACGCCGATCAGCGCGTTCTCCACCGCCCGCTGCACGCGTGCGTCGATGGTGGTCTGGACCGCCTCGGCGCCGGACAGCGACTCGGCCAGCACCTCGCGGGCGGGCCCGCCGGGCCGTTCGCGCAGCACCACCTGGACGCGCGTGGCGAAGGCGAGATCGGCCTCGAACACCGCCTCGAGCCCGAACTGGCCGACCTCGTCACCGGGCTCGTAGGGATCGCCGAGCGCGTCGAGCTGCTCCCGGGTGGCCTCGTCGACGCGGCCGACGACGTGCTGGGCGAACCCCTCGTCGAGGAGGGTGCGGCCGCTGATCGACCGCGACAGGGCACCGCGAACCCCCCGCAACGCGTCGCGGGCGTCGTCGGTCCGGTCGGCGGGCAGCGTCACCACCGGGTAGAACCAGCCGTCGACGAGGTTGCCGCGCGCGTAGATCCGGTCCACCGCCTCGCCGGCGCCCTCGACCGCCTCCTCGAACGCCTCGGCGAGGTCGTCGCGGTCCTCCACCGTGCCGGGGTCGAAGCCGAACGTGACCTGGTCGCCCTCGCCGGCCAGCTGCTCGCCGCCCGCCGCGAGGATCGGCGCCCGCTCGACCTCCTCGCGGACGACCTCGAAGACCATGCCCTCGCGCAGGGACGGGTGCACGTTGGTCGGCGACCAGGTCACCCCCCATTGGCCGCGCTCACGCAGCAGTTCGAGCTCGACCTGCCACTCGACCTCGCCGTAGTCCTCGCCGACGGCCGTCACCGCGACCGGGGTGCGGGCACGGCCGTCCTCGACCTGTTCGGTCTCGCCCGGACGGACCCGCAGTTCGCGGTACTCGAGGCCCTCGGCGACCTGGTCGTAGGTCGCCACGAGCGTGTCGGGCGCCTCGCGCGTCAGCGCCTCCACCTCGTCGTGGTCCCCGGCCTCCCAGGCGGCCGCGAAGGCCGCGACCGTCTCGGCCGGGTCGGCGGTCTGGCGTTGCTCACCGGCGAAGACGTCGCTCTCGGTCAGCAGCCACCAGCCGCCGTAGGCGACCCCGGCCAGGGCACAGAGCGCGAGGATCGCGACGAGGAGGTCTTTCATGGCCAGCCCCTCCCTGCTCCCGCCGTGGCCGGACGGCGACGGTACCGCGCGGGCACGCCGGGACGGGGTCGGCCGACCGCGACGGGGCTTGACGTGTGCGGTGGCGCCGGGTCCACTCGACAGGTGGCAGCGGAGGCCCTTCGTCCGGCTGCCCTCGTCGTGTCGCTGCGTTCCTGCTGCGCGCGCCCGGTGCGTGGCCGTGCGCGGATCGTGAGCGACGCCTCCGCCGCTCTACCCTCTTGCTCACGTCGCCCCGGAGCACGAACGCCGACATGGCCAACCAACCCACGTCCTCGTCCCAGTCGGAGCTGAACGCCTGGCTCGTCGAGGAGATGTACGAGCAGTACCGCGAGAACCCCGACGCGCTGTCGAAGTCCTGGCGCGACTTCTTCGCGGACTACCGCCCCGAGGACCAGAACCGCGGCGGCAACGGCGCGAAGCGGTCCGACGGCGCGCCGACGAAGGAGGCCGCGGCACCCAGCGGCAACGGCAAGGGGCCAGACGTCGCCAAGGCCGCCCCGACGGTCGCCGACGACGACCCGACCGCCACCCGCATCCGCGGGGTCGGTGCCCGCATCGTGGAGAACATGGAGACCTCGCTCGGGGTCCCCACCGCGACCTCCGTGCGCGACGTGCCGGCCAAGCTGCTCGAGGTGAACCGGCGCATCATCAACAACTACCTGCGCCGCACCCGCGGGGGCAAGGTCTCCTTCACGCACCTGATCGCCTACGCCATGGTCAAGGCGGTCGAGGCCGTGCCGGCCATGAAGTCCAGCTACGGCGAGACGCAGGACGGCAAGCCGGCCGTGCGGCGTCCGGAGCACTTCGGGCTCGGGCTCGCCGTCGACGTGGAGAACAAGGACGGCTCGCGCAGCCTGCTGGTGCCCGTGATCCAGGACGCGGATGCGCTCGCGTTCGACGAGTTCCTGCGGGCCTACGAGGACATCATCCGCAAGATCCGCACCGGCAAGCTCGACCCCGCGATGTTCTCCGGCGGCACCATCACGGTCACCAACCCGGGCACGATCGGCACGGTCCACTCGATCCCGCGGCTGATGTCCGGGCAGGCGGCCATCCTCGGTGTCGGCTCGATCGACTACCCGGCGGGCTACCAGGCCGCCGACCCGCGCACGATCGCGAAGCTCGGCGTGTCCAAGGTCATCACGCTGACCTCGACCTACGACCACCGCGTCATCCAGGGCGCGGAGTCGGGGCTGTTCCTGAAGCGCGTCCACGAGCTGCTGCTCGGTGAGCACGGCTTCTACGACGAGGTGTTCGCCGCGCTCGGGCTGCCCTACGAGCCGGCGCGCTGGCGCCCGGACTCGACCCACTTCGACGACGAGACCGACCTGCTCACCAAGCAGAGCAAGGTCGACGCGCTCGCCAACATGTACCGGGTGCGCGGTCACCTCATCGCCGACCTCGACCCGCTGCGTCTGCAGCCCAGGGCGATGCACAACGAGCTCGACCCGACCTACTACGGACTCTCGATCTGGGACCTCGACCGAGAGTTCGTCACCGACATCGGCGGGCGGACGCGGCGGCTCGAGCTGCAGAAGATCCTCGGCGTCCTGCGCGACGCGTACTGCCGCACCATCGGCATCGAGTACGGCCACGTGCTCGACCCCGATCAGAAGCGCTGGATCCGCGACAAGGTCGAGGGCGTCTCCGAGGACGTGCCGGCCGAGGACCAGCTGTGGATCCTCGAGCGGCTGAACGCCGCCGAGGCGTTCGAGTCGTTCCTGCACACCAAGTACGTCGGCCAGAAGCGCTTCGGCATCGAGGGTGGCGAGAGCCTGATTCCGCTGCTCGACGCCGTCTGCGAGGCCGCGGCCGACGACCCCGACGTCCTCGACATCGTGATGGGCATGGCCCACCGCGGGCGCCTGAACGTGCTGTCGAACATCGTCGGCAAGTCGTACCACCAGATCTTCGGCGAGTTCGAGGGGCACATCGACCCCGACACGGTCCAGGGCTCCGGCGACGTCAAGTACCACCTCGGTACCCACGGCGTGTACGAGGCCCGCTCCGGCAACACCGTCGAGCTGCACCTGCCGCCCAACCCCTCGCACCTCGAGGCCGTCAACCCGGTGGTCGAGGGCATCTCCCGGGCGAAGCAGGACCGCTACGACCGCGGTCAGGACGGCGTGTTCCCGGTCCTGCCGTTGCTGATGCACGGCGACGCCGCGTTCGCCGGCCAGGGCGTCGTGGCGGAGACGCTCAACCTCTCGCAGCTGCGGGGGTACCGCACCGGCGGCACCATCCACGTGGTGATCAACAACCAGGTCGGGTTCACGACCTCGCCGCACGCGGCCCGCTCGTCGTACTACGCCACGGACGTCGCGAAGACCGTCCACGCGCCGATCCTGCACGTCAACGGCGACGACCCCGAGGCGGTCGTGCGCGTGGCACGGCTGGCGTACGAGTACCGCCAGGAGTTCCACCGCGACATCGTCATCGACCTCGTCTGCTACCGGCGTCACGGCCACAACGAGGCGGACGACCCGTCGTTCACCCAGCCGCAGATGTACGAGGTGATCGACAACCTGCGCTCGGTCCGCAAGCTGTACACCGAGCGCCTGGTCCGCCGCGGTGACATCTCGATCGAGCAGGCCGAGGAGTTCCTGGAGGACTTCGAGAGTCGGCTCGAGGAGGCGTTCGCGTCCACGAAGCAGGCCGCCCCGCCGGAACCGCCCAAGGCGATCCGTCCCGAGGAGTCGACCTCGTTGCTGCCGCCGGCGGAGACCGGCGTGGCCAAGGAGACCCTGGACCGCATCGCCGCCAACCAGTTCGACGTGCCGGACGGCTTCACGCGCCACCCCAAGCTGGACCGCATCTTCAAGAAGGCCCGGGAGCGCTACGAGTCCGGCTCGATCGACTGGGCGCTGGGCGAGACCCTCGCGTTCGGGTCGCTGCTGCTCGAGGGCAACAACGTGCGTCTGGCCGGTCAGGACTCGCGGCGCGGCACCTTCTCGCAGCGCCACGCGGTCCAGGTCGACTTCCGCTCCGGTGAGGAGCACCTGCCGCTGCAGCACCTCGCGGACGAGCAGGGCAAGTTCTTCATCTACGACTCGCTGCTCAGCGAGTACGCCGCGGTCGGCTTCGAATACGGCTACTCGGTGGAGGACAAGGCCTCGCTGGTGGCCTGGGAGGCGCAGTTCGGCGACTTCGTCAACGGCGCCCAGATCATCATCGACCAGTTCATCGTCGCCGCCGAGGACAAGTGGGGCGAGACCTCCGGGCTGGTCATGCTGCTGCCCCACGGCTACGAGGGGCAGGGTCCCGAGCACAGCTCCGGGCGCATCGAACGGTTCCTGACGCTGTGCGCCGAGGACAACATCCAGGTCGTCAACGCGACCACCTCGGCGCAGTACTTCCACGTCCTGCGCCGCCAGCTGCACCGCGAGGTGCGCAAGCCGCTGATCATCTTCACGCCGAAGTCGCTGCTGCGTTCACCCAACGCCTTCTCCGACATCGGTGAGTTCACGTCGGGTTCGTTCCGTGAGACGTTGGACGACCCGGCCTGGGACCAGCGGGACAAGGCCGAGGCCCGCGCGGTCGTGCTCTGCGCGGGCAAGGTCGCCTACGACGTCATGAAGGCACGCAACGAGCGCGAGCTGCCGGTGGCGGTGGTCCGGGTCGAGCAGCTCTACCCGTTCCCCGGCGAGCAGATCCGCGACGTCCTCGCGGGCTACCCGAACGCCCAGGACGTCGTCTGGGTCCAGGAGGAGCCGGCGAACATGGGGGCGTGGGGCTTCGTGGACGGGCGCCTGTGGAATCTGCTCGACGAGCTCGGCGGGGACCGCCAGCTGCGCAGCGCGGCCCGCGTCCCGTCGGCGTCGCCGGCGGCCGGCCAGCACGTCGTCCACGAACAGGAGCTCGAACAGCTCCTCGGCGACACCCTCGACCCCGTCCCGACGGACTGACCGAACCGCGAAGCACCGCACGACGCCCCGGCCGTTCCCGGCCGGGGCGTCGCCCGTCCCCAGCCCCCCACCAGTCACGGTTTCCGTCGCCGGTGCGGGAAACCCCTGCTCCGGCGCTGTCACCGCCCGGCTCCGCGGACGGTTTCCGTCGTGGGTGACGGAAACCCCTGCTCCGGCGCTGTCACCGCCCGGCTCCGCGGACGGTTTTCGTCGCCGGCGCGGGAAACCGACGGCCAGGCCCGGACGACGGGACCTGGCGCCGGTGGCTCAGAAGCGGGGCGAGCGGACGGCGACCGGAGGAGTGACGCCGAGCTCGTGGGCCCGCACCGTGAGGCTGGCAACCATCGTGCTGAACAACGACATCGGCTCGTCGATGTCCGCCTTCGTGACATACCCGAGCCGAATCCCTTCGCGTCGGAGTTCCGCGTCCCGCTCGTCGTCGGCGATGCGCCGTGCGACGTGCTCGTGGTCCACCCTGCCGAGATACTCGTAACCGAAACGACAGCGGCGGCAGAAGAAGTCGACCCGGCGCCGGGGTGTCACCCATACCTGCGGGTCGAAGCCCGGCTCGAAGCAAGAGACGAAGGGCCACAGCAACCGCTCGCCTTCGGACTCGATGCGGTCGCCGCCGGCTGCATCCAGCACCTGCTCCAGGACGTCGGCGCCCGGCGCGATCTCGCGGAGTCGGGCGATCCGTCGACGGAGCCGATCCACCGTCACCTTCCCCGTTCCACGAAGGTGGTCCCACGCCACTCGCAGTTCGCGATCACTCACCTCCGAACGGAATGCGGCACTGTCGATCAGCGCATCGAGGGGGCCGGCGACCCGCACGGCCCCGTACGCCGTGGTGCCTCGACGTGGCGCCAGATCCGGGCGATGGTGGAAATCGACGTTCTGGAGCCAGCGATGCCGAGCCGTGAGGATCTCGAACGCCTAGGCGCCGACGAAGCCCGGCACCGCGTAGAGCCCGAGAGCCACGGGGCCGGTGACGCAGCCCTGCGGCCGTGCTCGGAGGGCGGCCGCGAAGGCAGGCTGTTCGGGCAGCACCGCGCCACCTCGGACACGCCAGATGCCGCGGACCACCGGCTCCAGCCGGCCGATCCTCAGGAGGTGGTCGGCGCGTCCGGCCCCGAGGATGTCCACGAGTTGGAAGCGCCCGATGACACCGTGTTGCTGTTCGGCGAGGTCGTAGGCGCACGACATCGAGGTGTCGGACTCGGGCTCGGTCTCGGCGGACTCGATGTCGCCCGCGTCCGCGCCGAGCGTGCGGTCGGTGGGGTGTGTGTCCATGGGTGGAGCATCACTGCCGCCGGCCGGATCGTCGCCGCGCGTTCTTCCGGCCCTGTGGAAAGCGCCTTGGCCAGGTGGAGGGCGAATCCGCACGCCGACGGCGTCACCCCCGGGACGCGGGATCGAGCACTTTCCGTCACGGGCGACGGAAAGCGCCGTTCGGTGAGCCGGGGCAGGGGTGCTCGCTGGGAGGTTTCCGTCACTGGCGACGGAAAGCGTCGTTCGGTGAGCGGGGCAGGGGGTGCTCGCTGAGAGGTTTCCGTCACCAGCGGCGGAAACTGCGGGAGGGTCAGGCGGGGAGGGACTCGAGGTAGTCGCGGATGGCGGCGTCGACGGCGGCGGCGCGGGTGGTGGCCAGTGCCGGGTCCTCGTCGTCGAGCAGGTGCACGCCGCGGTTGTCGCGCAGCGCCTCGGCCAGCGCCGTCACCTCGTCGCGGGTGCGGCCGCCGGCCCCCGAGTGCACCACGAGCGTTGGGATGTCCAGCTCGTACAGCCGCCGTAGCTCGTCCACTTCACCGCCGGGCAGGTCGAACAGCAGCAGCCCGCGCACCCGGTCCGGCGCCGACAACCCCGCACGGACGGCGATCAGCGCGCCGACGCCGTCACCGGCGAAGACGGCACGCTCGATGCCCTGGTGGTGCAGCAGGTCGAGGGCCATCCGCGCATGCTCGCGGATCCGGTCGGACCCCTGAGCGGCTACCTGCGGCGGATCCCACGCGAGCAGCCGGTAGACCGCGCCGAACACGTCGAGGCGTTCGCGCAGCGTCGCGGCCGTGGAGTCGGCGCCGGGGCTGAGCAGGATCGGGGGCCCCTCGCCCCCGACGTCCTCGAACGGCACCTGGTGGCCGTCGAGCTGCGCGTGTGGCACCGCTGACCTCCGGACGACGACGGTTTCGACGGGGCCGACGCTAGCGAACCGGCCCACGCGTGCCGTCACTCCTCGCGGCCACGCGGGATCGTGTCGTAGGCCTCCAGCGTGTAGCGGACGCTGGGGTCCCACATCAGGAACTCCTGGATGTCGTGGTCCCGGGCGGCGCGGATCTGTTCGCGGACCTGGTGCGGGCGGTCCCACGCGCGGTAGGTGGTGTCCTCGAGCCAGGGCACGATGCGGGTGTCGGTGCCCTCGACCTGTTCCTTCCACACCTCGAGCGTCGCGTCGATGATGTCGTAGGGCTGGCGGTTCGGGTCGGCGACGCCGTATTCGCCCGGGCCCCAGTGCGACGGGTAGATCATGGGCGCGACGTAGTCGAGGTACTCGGACATGCCGGGCACGTCCTGGGCGATCTGGGTCGGCCGGTCGGCGGCGATGCCGTAGAGCGACGCGCCGTGCCCGACCCCGTAGCGGGAGAGCCGCTCGTCGGCCAGCCGGGTGAACTCGATGATGGCCGGCTCGAGCGGCTCGTCGTTCGGGATGCCCTCGAGCACGAGGTTCTCCCGCGGCCCGTCCGGCTTGCGGATGTAGTCCCACAGGATGTCGTCGACGCCGGCGCGGGCGGCCTCCTCGGCGATGGCGAGGTTGTACTCGATCACCTCGGGGTGCGAGAAGTTGGTGAAGCAGCACTCGTAGCGGCCGGTGTAGGGCTCGCCGTCGGTCGTCTGCACCAGCCAGTCGAGGTCGCCGTTGTCGCGCGCGTAGGGGCCGAGCATCGGGTCGCGGAAGGCGACGATCCGGCCGGCCACGTGGATGCCGCGCTCGTGCAGGGCGGCGATCGTGGCCTCGAGGTCGTAGACGCCCTCGTTCGCCCCCGAGGCGATCGCGAGCTCCACCTCGCTGTTCCAGCCGATACGCCCGCCCTCGTCCTTGAGGGTCAGCGCGACCGAGTTGATGATGCCGTCGTCGGCCATCTGCAGGATGCGCTCGCGGAAGCTGTCCGTGGCCCAGGCGTGCGGGGTGACGTGGACGCTGCGGACGTGGTCGACCTCGACGCGCGAGGGGACGGTCACCAGCGTGAACTGGTCGTCACTGGCGTTGCCGGCCGCGTCGACGGCGACGATCTCCAGGTCGCCCTCGGGCGCCTCGGGCAGCTCGACCGCGAAGCCGCCGTCGTCACCGGCGGTGGTCTCCTGCCCGGCCACGCTGACGGTGGCGCCGGGCTCGGTGGTGCCGGCCACCGACACCGGCTCGCCGGCGACGACCGCGCTGTCGGGGGAGGTGAGCTCGATCTCCGGCGGGGTCGCGTCGACCGCGAACGCCCACTCGTGCAACACCTCGGGCTCGTCCGCGTCGGGTGCCTGGCGCAGCGCGGCGAGGGTGTACTCGCCGTCGTCGAGGTCCTGCGGGGCCCAGCGCAGCGTCGTGTCGCCACGGTCGGCGTCGACGTCCTGGCCGTCGAGTGCGAGGCGCACCGTCTCCGGCACACCCTCCTCACCGTGGACCTCCCAGGCGGCCTCGGCGAGGTCCTGCCCGTTGAGCAGCGCGCCCTCGTCCGGGCCCTTGTACTCCAGCGCTGGCTCGCCGCCGCCGCAGCCGGCCAGTACGAGCGCGGCGGTGGCCACCCCGAGCAGCCGGATCCGGGCAGGACGCACACCGAGCAAGGTCATCCGGGTTCCCCGTCTGCATCGTCGTTCCCGCGCCGTCACCCGCTGCGACGGCGCCTCGCCGCGACACTGCCGAACAGGCCCCTGGCGGCGAGACGGTGCCCGACCCTACCGGTTCGTCCGGAGCGTGCACTCTGGTGGCAGATGTCCCGACGAGCGATACGGTCGCGCGTCCACGAATCGTCGGCACCCGGGGGCACCGTGGGGTTCTGCAGTCGCGCGCGACGGACGCGCCCTGTCCGCACGTCAGCAGTTCCGGCGCTCGTGGCCGCCGCTCTGGCCGCCTCGGCATGCGCCGGCCAGGCGGACGCGCCGGGTGCGCCGGACGACGCGGGCGCCGTCGCGGACGCCGGTCCGGCCCCGGACGAGGCCGCGGACGGCGACGCGGCCGAGCCCGACGCGGCCGACCCCGAAGCGGCCGACCCCGACGCCGAGGCGGCGGCCCAGGAGCTGCCCGACCCGGCCGAGGTCGGCGCCAACGAACTCGGGCAGATCCCGGTGCTCATGTATCACCGCCTGCTCCCGGACGGCGGTGGCGACTACGACCTCACCCCGGAGGAGTTCCGCGACGAACTGCAGTGGCTGTACGACCACGACTACCGCCCGGTGCGGATGGCCGACGTCGCCGCCGGCACGATCGACCTGCCGCCGGGCGCGTCGCCGGTGGTGCTCACCTTCGACGACTCCACCCGCGAGCAGTTCGCCCTCGACGAGGACGGCGAAGTGTTGCCCGACACCAAGGTCGGCATCCTCGAGGAGTTCGCGGCCGCCCACGACGGCTGGGATGCCACCGCGGCGTCGTTCTACGTCATCACGAGCTCACTGTTCGGCGGTGGTGAGCGCGGCGAGCAGCTGCTGACCGAGCTTGCCGGTCGCGGCTACGAGATCGGCAACCACACCCACACGCACGCGAACCTGTCCAACCTCGGCGACGCCGAGGTGCAGCGGGAGCTCGCGGCGACCTCGGGCATGGTCGAGCAGCTGACCGGACAGGCCACGCAGACGTTGTCGCTGCCCTTCGGCATCCGGCCGCAGCAACCCGAGCTGGCCGGCGAGGGCGAGGCGGACGGCGTGTCCTACGCCCACGAGGCGGTGCTGCTGGTCGGTTCGGGACCGGCGGTGTCGCCCTTCCACGCCGACTGGGACCCGCTGGGGGTGCCCCGCATCCGTTCGTCGCCGTCGTGGGACGGCGGTGAGCCGGACTACGGCTCGGCATTCTGGCTGGAGGTCCTGGAGGAGCACCCGGAGCGCAAGTACGTCTCCGACGGCGATCCGGACACGATCTCGTTCCCGGCCGAGTTCGAGGACGACCTCGACCCCGCCCACGCCGATCGGGCCAACCCGTACTGATCCGAAGCGGCGCCGCCGTACCCGAACGGACGGACAGGGCGCTTGCGCGGGCCGTGACCGGGCAGGGACGCTGGCATCTCCTCTCCCGCCCGCTCTCGGAGCCTTCCGTGCACAGCGATGCCGACCGTCTCCTGCCCGCCGCCCCCGTCCGGGACCTCGACGAGCACCTCGCCACGGGTGGCGGTGCCGGGTTGGCCCGGGCGTTGGAGCTGGACGCCGACGCGATCATCGACGAGATCGGTCGTGCCGGCCTGCGGGGGCGCGGCGGTGCAGGGTTCCCGACGGCGCGCAAGTGGCGTGGCGTCCTGGAGACGGCGGCGAGCGCCGGCGGGCGCCTCAGCCTGGTGGCCAACGCCGCCGAGGGGGAACCCGGCACCTACAAGGACCGCGTCCTGATCGAGCAGCAGCCCTATGCGTTCCTCGAGGGCATCTGCATCGCACTGCACGCCACCGGCGCCGACCGGGCCCACATCGGCATCAAGGCCAAGTTCACGGGCCCGGTGGAACGTCTGCGCACCGCCTTGGAGGAGGTGCGGGCGGCGGGATGGCCCGGTGCCGACCGGATCGACCTCGTCCTCGGCCCGGACGCCTACCTGTTCGGCGAGGAGACCGGGATGCTGGAGGTCATCGAGGGCAAGCTGCCCATGCCCCGCATCGTCCGCCCCTACGAGCAGGGCCTGAACGCGACCACCAGCGTCCCGAACCCGACCATCGTCAACAACGTGGAGACGCTCAGCCACGTGGCCTGGATCCTGGCCAAGGGCGCCGACTGGTTCCGTCAGGCCGGTACGGAGTCGTCGCCCGGCACCATGGTGTTCACCGTCGTCGGCGACGTGGAGAACCCGGGCGTCTACGAGCTGGCGCTGGGGACGCCGCTGCGCACCCTGCTGGTCGACATCGCCGGGGCGCGCGACATCAAGGCGGTCTACTCCGGCGTCTCCACACAGGTGCTGACTCCCGAGCGGCTGGACGTCCCGCTCGGCTTCGACGAGATGCGTGACATCGGTGCCGGCATGGGCTCGGGCGGGTTCATCGTCTACGACTCCTCGCGCAGCATCGTCGACGTGCTCGCGGTGCTGATCCGGTTCCTGGCCATCGAGTCCTGCGGCCAGTGCAACGCCTGCAAGCTCGGCAACATCGCCATGGCGGAGCTGCTCTTCAAGGTGCAACGCGGCGAGGCGACCCAGGCCGACCTGGAGACGCTGCTGCGCCGCAGCCACGTGGTCACCGACGCCAACCGCTGCTACCTGCCGGTCGGCTCGCAGCTGCTGGTCGCCAGCACGATGCAGGCCTTCGTCGACGAGTTCGTCGCGACGGTGGAGAAGGGCGAGCCCACGCCCGCCGACCTGCCCACCCCGCTGGTGGACCACATCGACGAGGCCAACGGCGAGGTGACCTACCACCCGCGCTACCACCTGAAGCGCAGCGACTGGTCCTACGCCGACGCCGACCCGCGCGACGAGCGGCTGGCCGCCATCCGCGATCCCGGCTGAACCTGGTGTCGCCGTCAGGCCTGCAGTTCGTCGGCGTGTGGCGGGTCGGCCCCGACCCGCGTGCAGGTGATCGCGGCGACGCGTACCGCCACCTGCAGCGCGGCGCGCCAACCGGCGACGTCGAGGTCCCGGATCCGGTGACGGGACAACGTGCCCGCCCGATCCAGCGCGTACAGCAGCCCCGAGGTGAACGCGTCGCCGGCGCCGACGGTGTCGGCCACCTCGACCGCTTCACCCGGCACCTCGACGACCTCGCCGGACGCGAGGTGGACCTCGGCACCGTCCGGACCGCGGGTGACGACGACGGCCGCCGGGCCGGCCTGCGCCCAGCGTCGGGCCACCTCGCCGTGCCCGCGGTCGGGATGGAGCACGGCGAGGTCCTCGTCGCTGACCTTGACGAGGTCCGTGTGGCGCACCACCTCGTCCAGCCGCGCGGCGTAGCGCCCCAGGTCGCCGATCACGCTCGGCCGCACGTTCGGGTCCAGGCTGAGCAGGGTGTCGTCGCGCTCGCCGGTCAGCAGCCCGACGAGGGCCGCGCCGGCGGGGTCCGTCTCCAGCGTCACGGCGCCCAGGGACACGTGCACGGCGTCGGCCCGCTGCCAACCGTCGAGGTGGTCCGCGCTCAGCTCGGCCGCGCTGGTGCCGTTCAGGTAGAACCCGTAGCTGGCACGCGCCTGGTCGTCGAGGTGCACGACGGCCAGCGTGGTGGGCGCGTCGGTGCGGTGCACCAGGTGCAGGGAGACGTGCTCGTCCTCGAGCCGCTGGGCCAGCTTCCGCCCGAAGGCGTCGCGCGAGAGCCCCCCGAGATAGGCCGTGTCGGTGCCCAGCCGGCCGAGCCCGACGGCGACGTTGTACGGCGAGCCGCCCAGCAGCGGGCGCAGCACGTCGGGGTCGTCGCCGCGCGCGGGTGCGAGGTCGACCAGCGCCTCGCCCACCACCACGATCACGACGACAGCTCCACGATCGCGGCCGTGTCGGCCGGCAGGTGCAGGACGGTGCCGTCCAGCGAGGCGCCGTCGGCGCTGGTGTAGACGAGGCGTCCCGCCCCCGGCAGCTGCAGGTCCGCGACCGCGTCCGGGTCGCCGTCGCCGACGTGCAACGCCGCGACGACCCGACCGCCGTCACCGGCGGCCGGCAGCACCCGCTCGATCGCCACGACCGGCCCGGCGTCCGTCAGCCACCGCGACCCCGCCCCACCGCGCAGCGCCGGCAGCGAGCGGCGCACCCGCAGCAACTCACGGGTCCGCTCGAGCGGCGAGCCGGGCACGCCCTGCTGCGCCGCGACGGTGTCCTCGGGCCGGCGGTTGGCGCCGAACGGCAGCCAGGGCGTGCCGGTCGTGAACCCGTAGCCCGGGCCGGGCTCCCACAGCATCGGGGTGCGTACGGGGTCGCGGCCCCTGGCTCCCGGGTTGCGCACGGCCACGGGGTCCTGGGCGGCGTCGTCCTCCAGCTCGCCGTCGTCCAGGCCCAACTCGTCGCCCTGGTACAGGAACGGCACGCCCGGCAGGGCACACAGCAGCGTGAAGTAGGCGAGCGCGCGGCGGGCGCCGACCTCGCCGCCGCCGAAACGGGCCGCCGCCCGGGGGTCGTCGTGGCTGCCCAGCGGCCAGGCGAAGTGCTCGCCACCCGCCTCGACCAGCTCGGCCAGCAGCGGCCGGATCTCCTCGACGTCCCAGGTGGCGTGCAACGTGGCGAACGCGAAGGCGAGGTGCAGGCCGTCGCGACCCTCGACGTACCGGCGCAGGCGGTCGGTCTCCAGGATGTAGACCTCGCCGAGCAGCAGCGCGTGGTGCTTGGCCGCGACGGTGTTCCACTCGCGGTAGATGTCCAGCACGCCGTCCTGGTCGTGGTCGTGCAGGTGCTCGAAGGCCTCGAACCGCTCGCGCGGCGGGGCCGTCGGGTCGTACGGCGCGATGACGGGGTTGTCGCGGTACTCCGCGTCCTCCACCAGGGAGTGCGCGACGTCGATGCGCATGCCGTCGACGCCGCGGGAGAACCAGGTGTCGAGGATGTCGACGAACGCCGCACGGACCTCGTCGTTGGCCCAGTTCAGGTCCGGCTGCTCGGGCAGGAAAAGGTGCATGTAGTACTGCCCGGACGTCTCGTCGTAGGTCCAGGCCGGGCCGCCGAAGTGGCTGACCCAGTTGTTGGGCGGCCCGCCGTCGGGTGCGGGGTCGCGCCAGACGTACCAGTCGCGGTGGCGGGCGTCCTTCGACGAACGTGCGTCCACGAACCAGGGGTGCTCGCTGGAGCTGTGGTTGGGCACGAGGTCGACCACGACCTTCAACCCGAGCTCGTGGGCGTCGTCGACCAGCTTCGCCACGTCGTCGACGGTGCCGTAGGCCGGTTCCACGCCGAGGTAGTCGGACACGTCGTAGCCGTGGTCGGCCTGCGGCGAGGGGTAGAACGGCGTGATCCAGACCAGCTCCACGCCGAGCTCGGCGAGGTAGGGCAGCCGGGCCCGGATGCCGGGCAGGTCGCCGTAGCCGTCACCATCGCTGTCGGCGAACGAGCGCACGTAGATCTCGTAGCCGACCATTCCCTGCCACCAGGTCACCGGGCGCCACCTTCCGTGTCGTGAGGGTCGAGGCACGTGGGGCCGCCCGCGGTTCGGACGACGGGCCTCGGCACGCTACCGGTGCGGACGACGGGCCTCGGCACGCTACCGGTGCGAACGTGATGTTCGCGGTGCGCCGATCCGGTCCCCTTTCCCGGCTTTCCGGTCTATCGTCCCGGTGATGCCGGCGGGCGTTGCCCGCCGCACCACGAATTGACGCTGCCATCGCACCGAATCCGTGGCGGCGGCCGACACGACCGGGAGACGAGGGCG